>JALZCF010000043.1 GCA_030863245.1 Chloroflexota bacterium | reverse complement strand
ACGCCAAGCTGCAAAGAACGGAAGAAGCCCTTGGCGGTGTTGCGCCCTAGGATGAGCAGTTACGAGGCTAGGGTTGCAAGGAAAGCTTTGGCAGTGACGATCGAGATACCCTGATACTCGCCCAATGCTAGCAGGTGCCGGTCACCTGATACGAGATAGGACGCACCCGCCACTAGGGCACATTCCACGAACTTGTCATCCGTTGGGTCTGCCTCTACCACATGCAGCGTACCGGTAATCACTACCTGCGTGCTGAGTTGGCGGTACTCGTACACTACGGCGTGGATGTGGTTTTCCGGATACGCGAAGCGATGCCGCAGCTTGTCCGCCAGCTCTGCAATCATGGGCGTACAGTGAAAAAGTTTTACCTGTCCGGCTTTCGCCGCCTGCACACAGCGCCACGGATTGCCGCGGTATAGTTCGTAGGAGATCCAGAGGTTAGTATCGAAGACGGCGCGCAGCGGCTCACTCATATCTCATGGAGCAGGTCGTCAATCAATCGCTCGCGCGCCTCCTCGTTCAGGTGGTCCCAGTCCAGACCACGTTCCGCCGTCAATTGACGGAGGTGTGGGAGCGCGTAGGCCTGACGTTCCGTACGCGTCGGGAGCCCGCCAGCGTGAATTTCAAGCGCTTCGATGAGCAGATCCAAGGCGACGACTTCCACGTGCTCCCCGCGCTGGGCGGCTAGCGCCTCAGCTCGTTCCTGTAGGTGTTGCGGGAGTTCCAAAGTAATTGTCATCTTGCAAGGTTCTCTAGCTTGACTCGTTACATGAATTGTACTGGAGGTACACCAACATGCCAACCAAGTCGGATTACCATTTCTTTGTTGAGATTCTCCACTTCGTCCGCAACTAGGGCGACTCCTGTCATTCATCACAATTCTGGGTTGTCTTGACGCTTGTGACCCGATACAAGCTCGTAAGCGTTTTGAAGGAGAAGGAGGATCCAATGAGCCTGGTACTGGAAGTAGACGAGCAGGGTGAGCTTCACGTGCCCGCTGAGTTGCTAGGTAATGCTATGCCACATACGCGCTATGTTGTCGAAACAGCCGGTGATATCGTGATCTTGCATCCGGAACGGTCACGATCCATCCGGGAAACAGCTACGCCAGAAGAGCGGGCAGAGGGAATCCGCCAGTGGGCATACTATCCTCGTCCGGCTGCACCCATTTTGTCATTAGAGGCCATTAGCCGCGAGAACATCTACGACTGATGACGCGGTACCTACTTGATACCAATTGTGCTGCGGGCTGTACACGTGGATGATCCCGAACACGACCTTCCTAAAGCATATCTGACGGCCGATGGGAGTTGTACTGTGAGTACGTTAAGCGTTCGGCTAAGGAACGGAACGGCAATCTCACGCCAAGACGCAAAGAATGGAGGGAATGCTTGGCACAGCAAGATCAACCCTTACAACTGCCGTGCGAACAGCCAGAGTGGCTTGACCAGGTAACGGAGTGGATTGATACGCAATTAGGGGCGCAGGGATGGCAGGTGGTCGGGCCGGTGGAGCTGTTGCATCAGCGCCCGTGGTCTTCTTTCGCGCGGGTGCCCACTGCCGATGGTGTAGTCTATTTCAAGGCGCCCGCGCCCGCGTACCGGTACGAAGCTGCGCTCACAGAGGTTCTGGCGCGCTGGCGCCCGGATTGTACGGTGCCCCTCCTGGGGGTCGATCTGGATCGCGGCTGGATGTTGTCGGCGGATGCCGGGGTGACGCTGCGCGAGGTGGATCCATCGGCCGGGCAGATTGAGCATTGGCTGAATGTGCTGCCGCTCTGCGTCGACCTTCAGATCGAGATGGCCGCTCATGTCCCGGAACTGCTGCGGCTCGGCGTGCCCGATCGGCGTCTGACCGAGTTACCTCAGCTGTACGCGCAGCTCCTGGAAGCGACTGAAAACTTGCGAGTCGGTCTGGAGCCCGGTTTGACGCATGAGGAATATGAGCGGTTACGCGACTTGCGGCCGCGTGTTGCGGACTGGTGCGAAGAGCTGGCCACTGTCGGTCTGCCCGAAACGCTGACGCATGAAGAAGTCCACGATGCGAATGTGCTACTCGGTGGCGGGCGCTACATTTTCACCGATTGGAGCGACAGCAGCGTCTCGCATCCCTTCTTCACGATGTTGGTGACCATACGCGCTGCCGCCCACCGGCTCAAGTTGGCCGAGGACGGACCCGAAATGATGCGCCTGCGCGATGCCTACCTGGAACCGTGGACAACCTTCGCCCCGCGTAACCAGTTGTTGGCCGCCTTCGAGTTGGCCTACCGCCTGGGGATGGTCAACCGTGCCCTATCCTGGCACCACGGAACAGGATCGCTGGCTGCCCAGCACAAGGAGCCATATGCCGATGCGGTACCTGGCTGGCTGCAAGACTGTTTGGATGCGGCGACAGCAGATTAGGGATTGCGGAGTGCGGATTGCGGAATGCGGAATGATTAGAGAGTGGGGAGTGGGGAGTGTGAGCCGGCGGCTGGTAGGGTATCACAGCAAACCACGAAGGCACGAAGGGCACGAAGGAGTCACAAAGTACCTTTGTGACTCCTTCGTGTTCTTTGTGTCTTCGTGGTTTAAGCCGTTTTCATCCTTCATCCTTCATCCTTGCCGTTACACCCCCACAGCGGTTCCACTGATCACTGACCACTAACCACTGCTTGCTCGGCGGCCGGATCGGCGAGCGTGTGCAGATCTGCTTCGTCCGTGAAGGTCAGGGACTCGGAGTTGACGCAGTAGCGTAGGCCGGTGGGGGCGGGGCCGTCGTTGAAGACGTGCCCGAGGTGTGCGTCGCAGCGGGCACAGAGAATCTCGATGCGGCGCATGCCGTAACTAACGTCTTCCTCGGTGGTGACGTTCTCGTCGGCCACGGGCTGGAAGAAGCTGGGCCAGCCGGTGCGGGAGTTGAATTTGGCATTGGAGGCGAACAGCGGCAGCCCGCAGCAGACGCAGGAGTAGACCCCGGCGCGTTTGTTGTCCAGCAGCGTGCCGCAGAAGGGCCGCTCCGTTCCCTTGCCACGCGCGATCTGGTACTGTTCTGGGGTCAGCTGTTCTTTCCACTCGGCATCGCTCTTCACGACACGAGGCGTCTCGACGGGGCCGACAAGCTGGCCTTCCTGATTGAAAACTTTGGCTTTCATACTTTCTCCTTGCTGTAGCTGATTGGCATTCTGCTATCGTCTCTGTAGTAATTTTAGGCGAGGCAGGGTGGAGTGCCCAAAAGCTAGGTGTGCTGAGACGGAACGGCAGGCCGCCAAGAACGTAAGAAACAAGTCTAGCTTCGGTGCTCTACCACAACACGCCGCTTCCCTGGTCGACCCCGTCTAAAGGATACGCCGGGCGTGGTGATACTGCTGGAGGATACGCCAGATGTGAAGGGGCTCGTTGCTTTGGAGGCGAAGGTGTATGACAGTCCAACCGCGCAGTAGCGAGTGTGCCGTTCGCGAGTTCACTGCTTTTCGAGATTTGCCTTAATCCGCATCAGGCTCTGTGCGTTCTCTTTGGGTATCTGCCGCTTGCGAATGGTTGCCAAGAGAATCCTGCCAACAAGACTCGTCGGCTCGAAGCGTGCGCGTTGGACAAGGTGAGTGCTGCCGTTCTGAGGGCTCAGCTCAAACTCCCACTTCACCTTCATCATGCGCCCGTCCCACGATTCCCAGGCAATGCGCCGCCCAGGTTCAAGCACGGTTATGCGTGTATAGCTGGTAAAGCGGGCCGGGACTTCCTCCGTTGCCTCGAATTCCATGCCGACGGCGATCGGCCCGTTGCTTACGGGTACGAGTTCCCCCACACTCGTGGACCACTCGGAATGGCGAGGGAAATCGGCCAGGTATTCGTAGACTCTTTCCACCGGTGCGGCGATATCGATACTAGTTTCTGTTTCCCACATGATCTTTCCTCCCTATTTCCGTAATCGGTCAGGCAATGTGCGCCTCCGACGGCCCTTCATCAGAATATGCCAGGAAGCCTCAGCCTGTGGAGAGATTGACCATCCTATGAAGCTTCTCAAGCTGTTCTAGAAGCCCTGACCTGTGGTCGGGCCGGTTCACTCGTGGCTGGCTTTTCGATATTTCGTTCGGTCTGGCCGCTCAACGCACCCACATACACCCCTATTAAAGCGAACGCTCCGCCTAGGGCAAACATCAGGGTTACTTGTTCTCCAGCCAGCCAGCTGGCTACCGCCACCGTAACCAGCGGCTGCAATACGGTCGAGTACGAAGTTGCCGATGCACTCCACTTAGAAAGAAGCCAGACCATCAGAATAAAGGCGACACTGGTACTCATGATCAGCCAACCAAGGGCCGCCCAGGTTACAGGAAGTGTAGGCAGGCGCCAGGGCTCCCCAAGGCCGAGAGATGTAAGGATCAAGAGGGCAGAGCCAATCGCCATGGCGACGGCGTTGGTGGATATCGGATGGCTTTTAGGGAAACGCTTGATGACGATTCCCGAGAGCGCTCCACTGAAGGCACCTAGTAGAAGGACAACTAGTGATAACAACGGAACATCCGCCTGCAGTTGCTCCTGGAAGACGACGCCAATCCCAATAAGCACCAGCACTGCGCCGAACAGACTGCGCCAGGTCAACCGTTCCAGCTTCAACGATACGGCCAGTAAGATGGTAATGAGTGGGATGGTGGCAAACGTAACCGCAGCCATACCTGAGGAGACGTGGAGTAAAGCCCAGTACACGAAGCCGTAGGTGGCACCGAAGACAAGGATCCCAAACAGGGTGGCCCCTACAAGCCCCATTCCCTTTGGCAGCGGCAAGCGCTTGAAGATCACAATGATGAAGAGGACGAATGAGGCGATGATGAATCGTAGAGCAGCACCCCAAAACGGCGGCAGCTCAAGATTGCTGAAACGGACGGCGACGAAATTCACGCCTAATAGGACCACGATAGTCAGGAACGCTAGCAACGGCAGGGAAATATGACTTCGCAGTGTTATTAACCGGGCACGAGCTCGCGCTGTAAGCGTTCCGACTCTAGCTCGCCTCGAATGGGCAAACATGTTCATAATGACCTCCTTCCTGGCCTTTCCAGGAAATGGTAAGCAGCAAATCGCTTCTTGTCTCTGCACATAGTCTTGCGCTGTGGCCGGCTCTGGCTTGCCTCACTCCTCCTGCATCAGGCCGAGCTGCCGGAGCAAGCTCAGCCGGTCGAAATAGATCCTGACCTCTGCGAAAAGGTCTTCGGCGTTCAGGCGGACAACGGCACATTCCCGTAGCTCAATGGGCCGTCCCTGGTAGGTGGCTTGATAACGCCACTCATGTACCAGGTGATCCCCATCGATGAAGAGTGTGAGCGGCGTAAATTCGATATCGGGCAGCATGGCAAAGAAACCTTCCAACTCGCGCCTTACCGCCGTTCGGCCGTGCCGTGGCTCATCGTAGCTTGGTTCCCAGAATAGGACATTCTCGGCAAACAACTTTGATGCCGCTTCGGCGTCGTGCCGGTTCATGTAATCGGTAAGTTGGTGGACTATGGCGCGTACCTTGTCATTCATTTACCTGCCTCGCACTGGTTACCATATTCATTAGTAGGGGAAGGCGCCGCATCGGCTCTCTTCGCTAAGATCTTTTTGAGGCCCTTTCACGGTGCTGCGTTCCGCTCCGACAAGAAGCGGGTGAAGCATTTCAGAAAGGGCTGCATCGATACGATATGAGGTGCGTGCCCACCAGGGAAGGTAACCACACGCGCGTTTGGGAATTCCTCGGCCAGCATATCGATGCTGGCATGCAAGGACGGGGTCGAGCCCTCACCTTTCACCAGCAGCACAGGTTTTTCAAATGTGCGCACCAGTTCGATGCTATCGTCGTGACGGAATTCAATATCACCGACACGCAGGGATTGGCGATGCTTATACCAGACGGGCCATTGGGGTAGCGTTCGCGGATCTACATCTTCAGGTACCAACCCGACACGCTGCGTGAACCTAATCATCTGCTCTTCACTCACGTCATCGGTGGCCAGTGTCTGCATATATTGCTGCTCGTCGAGCAACTGCTTTGAAAGGGGACCACGGCGGCGCAGGACCCAAAACGCCGGAGGCTCAATCAAGGTGAGGGACCGAACGCGGTTCGGGTTATGGATCGCATAACTGAGCGCAATCATGGCACCATAGGACCAGCCAGCGAAGTCGGCCTGCTCGATTGCAAGGTCGTCAAGGGTTTTGCCGAGCGCGGTGACTTCGAAGTCTACCGAATAAGCGGGGGGAAGCGGAGCACCCGACAAGCCGAGCTCGACATTATGCAGTTGGAGGCGAATGACTCGCCGAGATGCAGCTAGCGCTTCGGCATGGGGTATCCAACTGAGCCAGCCGGTTAAGCCGCCGGGTACCAGAACAAGTGGCTCACCCCTACCGTTGGCAACTCGCTTCATTAGGGGAACTTCACTCTGGAGGCTCATCACCACTCCTTTCTGCTAAACAACAGCTGAATTAGGGTTTGGGTCGGGATACGTGCTGGTTCCTGACGTAGAACAGGTTACGGATTAAATTAACCTCAACTCGCTAATCACAAGCACCCGGTGCTCCGGAGCGCCTGTCATTGCGCGTGCTTGCGGATGAAGGCCGTTATCACTTCGACATACGCGTCGGGATGGGTGCTGTACGGGACATGCCCGGCGCTCGGAAACGTAACGAGTTCTGCGCACGGCAGCACTTCGAGAAGCTTGTCAACGACCGGAGCGAAAGATGGAGGACTCTGGTCACCCACGGTGAGGAGGGCCGGTTGGGAGAAGCCCTTGATCCAGTCAAGGTCGAAGGCCAACTGTTCTGGATCGTTGACCTCGTCCAAGTATGTCGGTGCGTTCTCGATCAGCGTCTGCTGGAACGCGGGTGGCAGTTGCCTCCACGATCCGGGTCCGACCACTGTCTCGACGAAAAATTCCGCGGCCCCCGCATGGTCGCCGGAGGCGATCTGCTCGGCCACCGCACGGTCAATTCTTTCCACTTCATCAAGCATGGGCGCGATGGTGGGGTCATCGGCGAGCAGCGCGAAAAACCCCGGCTCGTGCCCGATGACGCCCCGTAAGAGATCGGGGCGCTCGCCGGCCAGCCGAAGCGCGATTTGGGCGCCGGACGAGTTGCCGGCCACCCAGGCCGGTGCGAGATCCAAGTGCTCGATCAGCGCCGCAAGATCGGCGACGTCCTCGCGGATGCTGCCCTGGCCGGCAGGACGCTCGCTTTCGCTGTGCCCTCGGCGGTCGTAGGTAAGAACGCGGAACGACTCGGCCAACCGTGGTACGACACGGTCCCAGGTGTGGTGGTACGACCACGATCCGTGTACCAACACAAGAGGAACCTCGCCCGTGCCGCTGAGCTCATAGAAGAGCCGCACGTCGTTCACGCTTGCATATGCCATCTCAGCCTCCGCTCAAAAGGTGTTTATCAGTTACAAGCCATCATAGCAAACTAGGGACATCCTCCGCATCGGGAGACTTACCAGGAAATAGAAATAGAGGATAGAGGACAGAGGGTGGGAGGGGTGAGAAAGGAACCTGACCTTTTAAAGCGCCAGCGTTCGCAGGCTTATTGTTGGTCAGTCATATAGACTGCAATCTGGACGCGCGAGGTGAAATCCAGCTTGGTTAAGATGCTGCTGACGTGATAGGCCGCCGTTTTTTCGGTGATGAACAGTCGCTCCGCGATCTCGGCATTGCTAAGTCCCTCGGTCACGAGTTCGGCCACCTCCTGCTCCCGCACGGTCAAGGGGCCTGGTCCGCGCTCTCCTTCATTGGCCAGCCCGGCTGCGGAGAGGATGGCGTCGGCGGCGCTCTCGTCGCGGCTGGCGCCCAGGTCGGCGAATTGCTGCCGGGCCCGTCTCAGTAACTTCGCGCCGCGCTGCCGGTCACCGCGCCGGCCACGCGCCAGGCGCGCCAAGCCGGCCTCTCGTAGCGTGCGAGCCACTTCGTAGGGCATAGGAAGTTCCTCCAGGATGGCTACGGCCGCTTCATAGTCGGCGAAAACGTCCAGCCACTGTCTCGCTTGCTGGTGGGCCATCGCCCGGCCCCTCAGTAGCAGGCCTTCGGCTGGCCGGCCGCCCAGCGTCTGTGCCAATACCAGGCCATCTTGGGCAACTGCCAGCGCTTGCTTGTCGCTCGTGCGGGCAAGGGCTTCGGCCTGGCGCGGTATGAGCTGCAATTCGAAGCTCCGTGCCTCGCACCGTCGAAGCCGGGCAAGCAGCGGCGCCAGGAGCTGCAAGGTCTCCTCGGGACGTCCCAGCGCCAGCAGGAGATCGGCGATGCGCCGTCCAAACGCCATCTGGAGCTCCAGGTCGTCGCTCGCGAGCATATCCGGCCAGCTCCGGAGCCATATCTCGGCCGCCTGTTCCCACTCCCCGTTCAACCACATCTCGAAGACAATCGCCGCTTGCGTCGGCCCCTCTATCGCAAGGGCCTGCATTTTCGCCAGCTGCTCGCGCGCTTCGTGCCAGCGACCCAGATGGTAAAGGGCGTTGCTCGCCAGATTCCAGCGCGCCAGCTCTTGGTCGTCGGCCAGGCCACGTTGTTCGGCAATCCGCAGGCAGGCCGTAAAGTGGTCCAGCGTCGTCGCCAGGGTCCCCCGATAGTAGGCGACGGTGCCCAAGGCGGCGTGCGCGTCGTGGAGTAAGGCCAACCCTTCATCGCTCTGCTCCGGTACCTCCCGCAATACCCGTTGGGCCGCTTCTTCCAGGGCTGCCCAATCCCCTCGCCGTGCGCGCAGGCCGGCCATTTCATAGGCAATGCGCAGGCGGGCCACGTCTGTGT
>JALZCF010000032.1 GCA_030863245.1 Chloroflexota bacterium | reverse complement strand
AGCAGCTGCCCCCAATCTACGTCGCTGCCAGCGGACCGAGCGCGGCCAGGACAGCGGGACAGATTGGCGATGGCTTGATTACCACCTCGCCCAATACAGAAGTGGTGAACACCTTCAACGAGGCCGGCGGCAACGGCAAGCCGCGCTACGCCGAGTTCACCGTCTGTTGGGCAGAGAGTGAGGAGGAGGCGCGCCGCACGGCCTATGAATGGTGGCCCAACAGTGCGCTGAAAGGCGAGTTATCGCAGGAGCTGCCGACCCCTACCCACTTCGAGCAGGCGGCCAAGATGGTCACGGAGAAGGATGTGGCGGAAGAGATTGTCTGTGGTCCTGACGTGCAAAAGCACATCCAGGGCATCCAGAAGTACCTCGATGCGGGGATCAACCATGTCTTCATCCACCAGGTTGGGCCCGATCAGGACGGCTTCTTCCGCTTCTACGAGCAAGAGGTACTACCCGCTCTGGCCACGCAGCCAGCGTGAGGGAACTGCCTCACTACCCATAGGTGCCCGGCACTTTGGAAGTGCCGGGCACCTGATGTTTTACTCTGGTTCCTCACTTCGTCTTCTACCGTCTTCTACCGTCTTTTCCCCGTCTTGCGAAAAAGGGGCAACTTCGTGACGTTTTCAAGACGCTTGGTGGATATAATGATGATAGGGAAGTGGGATAGATGATCCCACCCCTTACCCATATACCGCTCGGTATCAGAAGGAGCCCTTATCATGGCAGAGAGCAAACGATTTCAAGTGCGGGAAATGACAGCAGGAGACGCAGCAGTCGATGGTCTCCTGGGAGGACTAGGTGGCGGCATCGTCATGGGAATCTACCTACTGGGCGTGAGCCTTCTCATGGGCGAGTCGCCACTTGTGATGCTTGCTCGCTTCGCGGCCGATACCCAAGGCCCAACATCAGGTGCGCTGATGCACCTTGCCGTTTCCGCCGTCTACGGCACCCTGTTCGGCCTTATCTGGAGCGTGATAGGGCGACGATGGCCGGACAAGCCAACGGTAGTTGCTGGCGTTGTTTATGGGCTCCTGCTCTGGTTGATGGCCAACACGCTCCTTCTGCCAGGAAGCGCGTCATCACTCCAGCAGATTCCGTCCCCCCACTTCGCCATCGCGCATCTGCTGTACGGACTGACCTTGGGATATTCACTCCATCACATGTGGACCGACGACGACTGATGGGAGGGTGAACCGATGAGACTTGGTACGACCGCGCAGAATATCCTCGATCGCATCGTCCTCGCGACCGGTCTCGTGCCGACGCCGATCGTGGACACCCACGTCGCAATGATGCTTGCTCGTACTGTGATGGTGGGCACAAAACTGGGGGTGTTTGAAGCACTTGCCGACGGGCCACTCGCAGCGAGCGAGGTTGCCGCGCGTTGCAACACCCATCCGACGGCGACAGAGAAGCTCCTGAACGCCCTCGCCGGCGCGGGCTATCTGCGCGATGACGGCGAGCGATACGCGCTTGCCCCCGTCGCTCGAAAGTGGCTGCTGCAGGGGAGCAAGGACTCCGTCTACGACAAGATGTTATTCCAGTTTGCAGAATGGGAATGGATCGAACGCTACGACGACTTTGTGCGCAGCGGAGAACCGGTTCGTTTTCATGGCGAGATGACCGCAGATCAATGGGGCTACTATCAGCGTGGTATGGCTGCCCTAGCGCGCTTCATCGCGCCAGAAGTAGCCTGGCGCACCCCAGTCCCCAAGGGAGCGCGGGACATGCTCGATATCGGCGGCTCGCACGGTCTTTTCTCCATCGCCCTCTGCCGCCGCCATCCTGGACTCCGAGCCGTCATCCTCGATCTGCCCGATGCCGTCGCACACGCGGTACCGCTCGTTGCCCACGAAGGGATGGGTGACCGTGTTACCCACTGGGCGGGCGATCTGCTCACCGAGGATCTTGGGGAGGAGAAATGGGACCTGATCTTCATGGCGAATGTAGCACACCACTTGGATGAGGCGACCAACAAGGCTCTGACCTGGCGCGTCGCGCGCGCCCTCCGCCCTGGCGGCGCCTATGTGATCCAGGAGGTAATCCGTCCCACTTCAGCCAAGGAGGCCGGGCAGCTCGGGGCCCTCCTCGACCTTTACTACGCATTGACGAGCGAGGTGGGTACGTGGACGTACGAGGAGATGGCGGGCTGGCAGCGGGAGGCTGGTCTGGCACCGCGAAAACCTATCCGTTTCCGCCTTGGACCGGGCTCAGGTCAACAGGTTGCCGTTAAGCCTCCTTGAGACCTCATAGTTGCAAAAATGGAAAATAGAGTATAATCAATCTGAGCCGTGGCTCCGCCTTGGAGTCGCGGCTCAGTGACTGTTTGAACCCTCGGTTGACCTTCTCAAGACGTTTTCAAGACGGTCGCCGTTTACCGATGAGGCCCAGCATACCGTCGAGCTCGCCTTCTACAAGGAGTCAATCAGGTAAGGAATGTGTTCATGACGGCCGTTCGAAAAGACGTTGCGGCACCCGTAATTGCGGTGTGCCTTATTCTACTTCCCTGTCTCCTCTTTCTTGCAGGCCGCCTGCGAAATCCTGGCGATGGGACGCAGGTCGTGTTCGACTTGTCCCGAGGTCGTTCTGCTGGTTTGGTTGTCACACCACTTGCCACTGAGGAGGAAGGCTTGCGTGATGGCGATATTGTACTCGCCCTCGATAGCCGACTCATCGAAAGTTGGTTATGGGATTCCTTCCATTGGCGCGAAGGTGGAATACCTGATGAATCCGTGCAGTACACGGTGATGCGCGGCCAGCATGTCGAACGCGTTTTGGTGGCGCTGTCACCCTTTCCCCTGTTTCAGGCGCTCCTGAATCGTTGGAGCATCTTCCTTTTTCTAGCCTACCTCCTGTTGCTGGGTCTGTTCGTGTTCGTTCGCCGCCCGCATTTGCCTAGCGCACGGCTGTTTCTGCTGCTCAGCGC
>JALZCF010000011.1 GCA_030863245.1 Chloroflexota bacterium | reverse complement strand
AAGGAGTCCTATCATGATCCCCAAAGCACCTTTTGGCCGAACCGGTCATCTCAGCACGCGGACCCTCTTCGGCGCGGCCGCATTCAGCGAGGTCACGCAGGAAGAGGCCGACCAGACGATGGAGTTGCTGATGGAGTACGGCGTGAACCACCTTGACACGGCGGCCAGCTACGGCGATTCGGAGCTGCGCATCGGGCCGTGGATGGAGACGCATCGCGAGCAGTTTTTCCTGGCGACGAAGACGGGCGAGCGCAGCTACGAGAAAGCGCGTGACGAGATTCGTCGCTCCCTGGAACGACTGCGGGTAGAGCAGGTAGATCTGATCCAGCTCCACAACCTGGTAGAGCCGGAGGAATGGGAAACGGCGATGGGGCCGGGGGGCGCGCTAGAGGCGGCGATCGAGGCGCGCGACGAGGGATTGGTTCGCTTTATCGGCGTGACCGGCCACGGCGTCATCACCCCCAAGATGCACAAGCGCAGCCTGGAGCGCTTCGACTTTGATTCGGTGCTGCTCCCCTACAACTACCTCATGATGCAGAACCCGGAGTATGCTGCCGACTTTGAGGAGTTGATGGAGCTGTGCCGGGCACGGAACGTAGCCGTGCAGACCATCAAGTCCATCGTCCGCCGCCCCTGGGGCGACCGGCCTCAGACCCGCGCCACCTGGTATGAACCGCTGGAGGATCAGAAGGAGATCGACCGCGCGGTGCATTGGGTACTGGGCCGATCCGGCATGTTCCTGAACACGGTGGGCGACATTCACGTGCTGCCCAAGGTGCTCAAAGCCGCGAGCCGCATCGACGGCCGCCCGTCGGATGAGGTCATGGAAGAAGAAGTCGAGCGCAAGGATATGGAGCCGCTGTTCGTCTAAATCCCAACCTCCCATAGAGCCGAACATGTGGAACTGAAGCTAGCTGTTGCATGGTGCGTGGTGCGTGGTGCGTGGTGCGTGAACTGTGGGTGAGGTGGGTGAGCATGATACCGGCAATGGCAGCTCACGCTCCCCGCTCTCCGCTCCACGACTTTAACTCCATCTGTTCGGCTCGACCATTGAGGACACCGCGGCATCGGCGCGAATGCCAGCCTCATCGGCTCCGTCACCGACGATGCCGAGGGTATGGTCAGAATGCGAAGTCGTATCGGCGCGAGCCGCATCGTGGACATGCTGAGTGGCGAGCAGCTGCCCCGAATTTGCTGAGGGGGAATAGCAACCCTGTTCCCCCTTGCTCGCCCATTTCCCCTGCATAATTATGCTATATCACCTCACTCAATTTAGCCACATGCTCCCCCTAGACAAACTAGTCATTTGGTCAAGTAGAGATGGCATCATTACCCCTTCGCAAACAAGAGGAGGTAGTGTACAGTAGGGATTACCTTAGTGCTCGTCGCTTGGCAGTTGGTTGCCCAGATGTAAAGGTAGTACGACAATGTGGTCGAAATGGGAATATTGCTCGGTTATTCGTAAACCCTCAGATGTAGCGATTCAGGAATTCATCGCGGCCGGGTGGCAACTGGTGCGCATCGAACGTCTACCTCCCCCTAGCTGGTCTGATCTTCCCGACGAGCTGGCAGAGATGGTCTTCAAGCGCCCCATAGATGGCGTTACCAACTACGTAGGGGCCAAAGCGGAATAACGGCTCCTGCCTCCAGCCACACGCCCAAATACGACGTCCCAGCCACACTGGGCGATTAGGCTCTCGAGCGGCTTCCCCGCCGCTTCCGGCTGCGTGATAGAGATCGTGCGGTTGAATAGCCGCTGGCTGGCCGCATGCAGCTCGCGCAGGTTGCGCGCCTCCTCGTCGTAATCCACCTCTCATAGCCGCTGCAGCACGGTGATGGTGAGAATCATTCCCAATACGCCCGTCGGATAGGCGATGGAGTAGCCGATCACCGGCTCGGCAAGCATCGCCTCGCGTAGCTCTGGCGACGCGGCCTCACTGACGTAGTCAAGGATGCCCGCGAGCGCTGGGGTGTTGGTCAGGCTGCCCGCGTAGAGTCCGGCAGTGATCATGGGCCTCAACTGTAGCAGGTAATGCGCGCCGATGGCGAGAAGCGCGGCCACCACGAGCATGCTCACCACAAGCAGATTATCCCGAACGCCCTTGCGCCGGAAGGAAGCGAAAAATCCAGGTCCACTACTCAAGCCGATCGTGTACACAAACAGGACAAGCCCAACATCCAGATCACGTCCGGCAGCCTCATATCGGGATGCAGCGAACCGATGGCGAGTCCAACAAAGAGTACGGCAGCTACCCCCAGACTTGCGCCCCCGATTTTGATTCGCCCCGGTGGGTCCCTAGATCTTTGAGTGCCACCCCTTTAGGCTGTCGCGTGCCAGTTTGGACCGTGGTCAGCGAGAGGAGGATCTGGCCTGGGTGGGCTAGGTTGCGCAGGCGCGCACAGCGATTGACCGCCGAGCCGTAGTAGTCGCCTGCCTGCAGCTCGGCCTCCCCCGTGTGGAGCGCCATCCGAACAGTCAGGGGTATGGGCAACGGCCAGGACTCCGCGGCAAGTGCTTGCCCAAGTGCATAGGCGGCCGCCACAGCATCGGACGCCAGCGCAAAGACGGCGAAACGGCTATCTCCCTCGCCGCGCGGCCGCACAACCTGCCCGCCATGCGCCTCCACCACCCCCTCCACGAGCGCGTCGTGGCGCCGCATGGCAGCCCACATCCCTTCCGGATACTGCTCCCAGAGTGCCGTACTGCCAACTAGATCCGTAAAAACAAACGTCACCGTCCCTGTCGGTAAGCTCACTCCACATGCCTCACGCTGCAAAATCGCTACTGCACTGCATTGTATCATCCTTTATCAAGCAAGTGGCAAACTTCTTAATGCCCCTTTCGTGACAATACCGCTCGAACAAGGGTTATCTTTGGTAGGGAGAAGGAGGTCGAAATCCTGAAGTTACGCGAAAAGCTGCTCGCTCTTGCACTAACTCCCCACGCGCTTTGCCATAATAATGTCCGGCTTCCCCAGCCCGTTGGCATCCGGAATCACGCCCACGACGACAAACCCCAGCTTCTGATAGAACTCGTAAGGATGCCTGCGGAGATTCTTGATATTGGCCAGGTGATGAAGCACATCGGGATAGAGATCCCTGTTGCTGAGCGAGGTACGATTGTCCTCATCATCCGTCCCCAAGAAAACAGTGATCGCTCCACGCTCGCGTAGCAGCCTCTCCAAGTCCGCTACCAGCGCACGCCCGATACCTTGTCCCTGATAATCGAGATGCACCACCAGCGGGTGTAACTCCCATGCGTGACCATCATACGCTCGGATTGCTCCTATCCAGCCCAAGACCGTCCCATCACCACTCACAGCAACACGGCTAATTCTCCCCAGCTCCAAAGACTCCTGGATCTCCGCTAATGCGGCCCCGAGGTTTGGCCAGGAAGGAGTATGCTCCCGAAAGCCCTCAACCAGCAACCTTGCCGTCTGCTGGATCACCTCATCATTGCCTGGCTCAAGGTCGACGATCTGCACCCCCACCTCCATTCCCTGTTGCTTGCATGGTACGGATAGTATAGGCTCGTTAGTAGCTCTGTAGAAGCCTTAAGCAGGAACTACTGAGCCAGCAAATGGAGAAAAAAAGGGCCAGGAGAATCGTCTAAATTCGTTGCACGATACGTTCTTATAGATACCCGACAGCTCGGGGAGCGGGGAGCGGGGAGCGGGGAGCGGGGATCAGGCACCCGATCACTAACCACCAATCACTAAACACTAACTACTAGATGAAAGGAGAACCCCATGATTGCAACCACCGAGGACCTGATTCGCCTGTATGAGGAGCGGAGGGCGCAGGACGAGGAGGCGCGGGAGCGGAGGCGCCGTGAGGTGCTTGCAGGGCGACTGGAGTTGTTGCGCGAGGGGTTGAGCGAGGAGGTGTGGCGCGCGCTGGGCATCGAGCGGGGTCACAGGGTGGAGGTGCGCGACGGCTGGGTGGTCGCCACAACCGTATACGACGTGGCGAGCCTCCCGCGGCCACTACCGTTAGAGGTCGCCCTCAGCCAACCGGCCCGTTCTGGCGTTGGCGCTACCCTCGAGGTGCGCGTGCCGGAGCTAGATTTCGAGCTCCTCCAGGTTCCGGAATGCCCCCCTGTCAAATGGAACGGGGAGACGTGGAAAACGGAGCGACAACGCGAGACCCAGACCCAGAACGCGCTGGCACTCGGCCGCTTCCTGGCGAAGCTGCCCACCGTGCTCCACCAGCGCTTCGACCGTACCCGAGAAGAATTAGCACGCCAGCTCCAGCTGCCGGGAACACTCGAGTGGCACGACGAGACGCAGGAGGCACTACGCCAGGACCCCTATCTCACGGAGGAGCAGCGCTGCGAGCTCCTCACGATGCTGCAGGCCGCGCGCCAGCAGGTCGAGGCCATCCACCGTGAATCCGTCGAGAAAGAAGCCGAAGCAGAACGGCGAAGCGAGAAGAAGCAGCAGGCGCGCGAGGTCGCCCGGCAGAAAGCGCACATCCTCGCCAAGGAGTGGCTGGCGCGCTGGGAGGACTATTACCTGGCCTGCCACACCTGGGCCGAGCAGGAGAGCGATCGGCTCTGGGAACCCTTCTCGCTCCTCAAGATTCGCTACGCCACCCCTGACGCCCACAAAGTCCTTCGTGACCCCTGCACAGAAGGGCGCTGTGGGATCATGCTGGAAGAGTGCCTAGCAGTGGCTCACGTCCTCCCCGGTGGCTGCGACGATCAGGGCTTCTACTCCGTCGTGAGTTCCCGCGGCCAGATCAAGCCCATGCGCCTCGCCGCCATCCTCGACGAGGAACGCCTCCACTTCGACCAGCCGAGCATCGAGCACGCCATCCCCCACTGCCGCACCTACACCGCCGGCGGCTACTTCGTCAACGTCCCCCCTCACCTCCACGAAGCACCACAACCCGCCCCGCCCCTGCCCCTCTCCTGGAACCAAGCCGTCGAGAAAGCAGGCCTGCCACAGTGGGTAGCATATCGCCGGGCAGAGGAGTGGGTCGAACCGTGAGCCGCCACCTCCCTTTTGCGCCTTTGCGTCTTTGCGTGAGCTTCCTTCACCGCGACCCGCGACCACCGCCGTCATCCGCAAGGCTCGTGCCCTGCTCAACGCGCTGACGTGACGCAAAGCTTTCATCTCGCTCCT
>JALZCF010000690.1 GCA_030863245.1 Chloroflexota bacterium | reverse complement strand
TCGCTGAGCGTGACCTGCTGGTGCCAACTAAACGCAGCGCACGCCGTACGACGCGCGGCGCGGCGTGGCACGACCCCAACCTGCTGCACGCGGTGCAACGGGAGCGGGTCCATCAAGTCTGGGTCGCTGACATCACGTACCTGACCACGGAAGAGGGCTTTCGCTACCTAGCGCTGCTGACCGATGCCTGGTCGCGCTTCATCGTGGGCTACGACCTGTCGGCCGCGCTGGCCTTTGAGGGTTGTGCCCGCGCGCTCGAGCAAGCGGTGGCGCGCACGCCCCCCACCGCGCTGCGCGGTTTGATCCATCATTCGGACCATGGCGTGCAGTACAGTGCCTACCCGTACTGTGACCGCTTGCGCACGCGCGGCATCCACTCCAGTATGCGTGCGGTGGGCAATTGTTATGAGAATCCGCTGGCCGAACGCGTCAATGGTATTCTCAAGGGGGAATATGGACTCGATGCGCTGTTTGTTGATCAATCTCATGCCCAGCGGGCGGTGGCCGCAGCCATCGACTTGTATAACTACGAACGCCCGCACCTGGCACTCGCCTACGCCAAGCCGGCCGAGGTGCATTGCCGTGCTTAACATGTCGTTCCCCTTTACAGCGTCGTTGCCGTTGCCATTGGTCACGGGAAGTCCCGATTTTCCCGATTATTTCTGTCAACGTATTTCAGGACTTGACAAAGGATGAACGGATCACCGGCGGGCTGGCGAAGGGGGTACGATTGCCCTATAGGATACAAGAATCGCGGCTGGGGGCCCGCGATCTGGGCAACCGATTGCAATCGGAGCTGGGGAGCCTGCGGCCAATTATCCGCCTCCGTAGGTAAGAGGAACGGTTTGAGGGTGCGGCGGGTGTTGGCGGAGCCCGATTGCGATTGAAATCGCGGCTGGGGGGCCTGCGGCCAATTGTCCGCCTTCGCGGACAAGAGGGCGTCGGGTTGGATAGTGTTTGAGATTGCGGGGGTAGGAACGCGATTGCCCGCAGGATGTTACGCGACCCATGCCATTACCCGCCAACAGATTCGCTTCCGTGTACGAACCGGGAGGTTTACGCATGAGTAAGACACGGTTACGGTATTTTGAGCACGAGGATATTCTCCATTTGCTGATCTCGGAAGAGCCAGAAGGTCGGAGTTTGGAACTGTCTCCGGATATCACGGTCGAACTAAATGACCAGAACGAGTTGATCGGAGTGGAAATCCTGAACGCGCGCAAATTCCTCCGGGATGCCGTGCTGGAAACGATTCAGGTAAGAACCCTGCAGCGTCTCGAATCCCCACGGCGTTGAAACGGAAGAAGGTTTTCGTCCTGCCGCACTAAGAGCCTATCCGGATAACCGAAATGTTGAGAGGACGCTCTCAATATCAGGAGACTAACCTGCATGACTCATCTGTTGAGTGCTGGCAGCACCTCATGCACCACCGTCTCGACCGTCGTCAACCTAGGGAAGCCGCCGCAGTCAAGCATGAAGTAGTCTACTCCCAGCTCGACGAAGGGCTGCATCTGCTCTATGAGCTGCGATGGTGTGCCAACAAAGTCCGCGCCCACCTCGTACCCGGTGTCTTCGCCCAACTCCAGCCGCGCTGCCGCGAGGTCCGCCACTTCCCTCTCCGCGGGGGCACAGACACAGCCTCCTGACCACACGCGACGGACGGTCGCAGGGTCACGGCCAATCTCATCACAAGCTCGCTCGAACTCACGGAGGTAGGCGCGATAGTCCTGGATGCTGGTCGAGGACACATTCCACCAGTCCGCACGCCTAGCCGTCACGCGCAGCATCTTTGGCTTGAACGCACCGACCATGATCGGCGGCACAGGATTGGGCTTCGGCTCGCACCTGGCTTCCTTGACACGATAGTGCTTGCCTTCGACGGTCGCTCGTTCCTGAGTCCACATGGCCCTGATGATTTGTAGGGCCTCGTCGAGCTCTTCAACCCTGGTGCTGCCGGATGGGAATTTGTATCCGTACGCCAGGTACTCGGCTTCTTGCCCGCCTGCGCCGATGCCCAGGACAAAGCGGCCGCCCGACATGAAATGGAGGGTTGCGCCCATCTTGGCGACGAGCGCCGGATTTCGGAACGACTGGCAGAGCACCGTGTGGCCCCACACCAGCTCTGGATGGAGTGCTGAAAGATAGGCGACAGCCGTCCAACTCTCCAGCACGTCTCCCTGCAGGTGATCGATGGACCAGGCCGAGGCGTAATGGCCCTTCACAGCGTTGAGGAGACGGTGTACGTTCTCAATGTAGAGGTGGCGGCTCGACTTGTCCAGTGTAGTATCTGGCACGATCAAGCCGAACTGTACTTGGCCCATGATGTGGCAAACCTCCCGCCTTATCCGAAGAACCCAGCAGCACGAAATGCGATCAGGCACAGGCAAAATGCAGAAAGGCCAAATAGTTCTCCGGCTTCTTCTTCCACCGTACAGGACGCGCCGAAAACGGTTCATCTAACTGAGACGTGGTCATAAATCGGAATAGAGGCAAACGCCGCGCTGGCTAGCCAAGCGCGGCGATCTCCCTAGTATTGCAGTTACCACACATTCACACCAGGAGGTAACTGAAATGGTAGGGCAGGAGGCGGTGCTTGTCACATTGGTCAAACTGGTGGATCGCATTCCGGAGCCACCGGCACCACCTAAGCGGGGACGTGGCCACCCCAAGACGTACTCGCACCGGCTAATTGTCAAGGCGCTCGTCATTATGGTCATCCGTCGGTTGTATCCCGCTTATAGTTTGTTAGCATTTCTGGCGGAGGAAACGGAGCTCACGCAGGCACTGCGTCCTTTATTGTATGAACAGGGACGCTTCCCCACGCGCCGCACCTGGGAACGCCGCTTAGCGGCCGTGCCCGATCCGCTACCCGCCCTCATTGGTTGCTGGGGCGCCTACCTAGTGGCGCTCCTCCAACCGTGGGGCGACGACGGCCGTGCCGTCGCTGTGGATAGTACACCTTTGCGCGCCCACGGCGGCGTCTGGCATAAGAAAGACCGTGAGGCGGGTCTCGTTCCACACTCTTCGATTGATACCGAAGCGCATTGGTCGAAATCTGGTTATCACGGTTGGTGGTACGGCTGGAAACTGCTTATCGTCTGTCCTGCTACGCGCGTCTGGATTCCCTTAGCCGCTGCCCTCACCCCCGCTAACGAAGCGGATAATGAAGTCGCGCCACGCCTCCTGCACCATTTGCCAGCTGAAGTGCGCTACGTCTTAGGCGATACCCACTATAATGACCCGCAGCTACGCACGCTCTGTGAGCAGGCACAACGTTGGTTGATTACCACCCGTCGTGGCAAGTACCCCCATGGCGATGGCGGTGCCCCAGTGCGCAAACTCTTTCATCAGTTGCGCTCCACAGCGATTGAACCCTTTAACGGCTTGTTCAAAAACATCTTTGAGTGGCGCAATCAAGTGCCTGTGCGAGGCCTGCGGCGTACACAATTGATCGTGTTGGGAGCCTTGTTGGTCTATCAGCTGGTCCTGCTCTATCAATTTGACTCCGGTAGACCACTTGGTGTCGGCATCAAGGCCCTTCTCAGGGCCGCTTGATTTATGACCACGTCTCAACTAACTCTATCAGCAAATCATCAGTTTCATCGATTAGTCTATTCCATGCCCTAGGTAGCGTCTCTCGAATCAAGTCTTGTTTTTGCTTGCTCGTGTAAATCTGCTCTGCATTCTCTACTGCTTGACCCGACACAACGTTCTGCTTTGAGAGGAAGTCCTTGAACTTCTGTGAGATTTCCTCCGCCTCTTGGGAATAAAGCTACGCACGGTACCGCTTCGGAATGTCCTCCAGCTGCTTGCTTGCTTGACGGTTGAGTTCGCTGCGAAGCCACGGGATCTCGTCTAACTTGGGACCGAAGAGGTGCACGAGGAGCCACGCGGCGGTCATGGTGGGGAGCATCTGCGTGCCGGGCACGAGCGCCTCCAGCACAGTCGCGCCACGCAGCTGCCGCAGGCCAAGGCGGCCAAGGACCGCCCAGGAGATGGGTGCCGCAAAGATGTCCAGGCCGAGGTCCAACAGGTCCAGGAAGAGCACCACGCTGAAGGGCGTCAGGCGCATCGCCTCCACGAACGTTGCATCGGGCGGCAAGCGCAACCGCCTCACACGCCGCCACACCCAGATACCCAGTAGAGCGGCCAACGCAAGCGACACGCCGGAAATGACCAGGAACCATTGGAAGAGTGTGCCCCAGTCGATGTTAGTTACTGGCTCCATGTCTTAAGCCTCCCGTTTTGTTGGTAGGTGGCGGGTTCGGGGAGCGGGGAGCGGGGAGCGGAGAGCGGGGAGCGGAAGGATGAAGGATGAAAACGACCACGCAATCATCCGTAAGCCGTTACACCCCTACACCCGCACACTCCCACACCGTTACAGGTCGCCCCTACCTACCACCTACCACCTACTAGCCGTTCCACTGATCACTCACCACTGACCACTGATCACTGCCGTTCCGCTCACCATGCTTGCCAGAGGATAATCCCCACCATGATGACGGCAAGGGTCCCCTGTAATAGCAAGCTCAATACCCAGCCCACGAGCCAGCCACTACCGGCCTTTGCAGCGCGGCGTGCGTCGCGCGAGGTAAGGAATTCCGTGCCTACCACGCCGATTATCGAGCCGATGATCAGGCCGACGCCAGGGATCACAAAAAGACCGACAAGGCCCAGAACGGCGCCCGCGGCGAGCGACAGCCAGGAGGCTCCGCCCCGCCTGGCGCCCGCCTGGCTGAGCATCCACTCGCCAACCTC
>JALZCF010000686.1 GCA_030863245.1 Chloroflexota bacterium | reverse complement strand
CTGCAAGCCCCCCCGCGTGTAAGCCACCGTCGCTGCCTCGATCTGGTAGGTAAACAGCCCAGTCGCTTCCCGCATCACATGGTCCCAAGTCGGGGCAACCGGTACCTGCTGAGCCATCCCTGCCAGTGCCTCATCGCCCCACACGCGCTCGATATACTCTGCCATCAGGAGGGCCGCGGCGTCCGCGCGGCTCGGCGCTAGGGGATCGAGTGGCTCCTCCGGGCGGAGGTCGCTGAAAAAGGGCGACGGCCACTCCCCCTCCCTCACTACCTCCCGCCACACGGTGCGCAGCGCCTCCTCCTCTTCCGGCGCGAGCGCCCAGCGCAGGGCCACCCTGGCACGCGCGGCCTCCAACAAGCGCGCCGCGCCGGGCAAGGCAGCGGGGGGCGTCTCCTGCTTAAGGAAGGCGCGGGCCAGCGCCAAGCGGATGGTTGCCTCGCCATCCAACGGGCCGGCACCCAGTAGCAGCCAGGGCGAGTTGAGGCGGAGTACCGTGGTATCATGGTCGACGATCGCACCCGCAAACTCACGCGGTGCTATCTCGATCAGGCGGATGGCCTGCTCACCCTGCCAGCTGTCTACCTCCGTTAGTAAAGCCGGGAGCGCCTCCGCGAGCCTCGCGGCGAAGGTGGCATCCCGCTGGCGGTAGTAGAGGGCCATACCATGCGGTAGCGGGCGATCTGCCGCCACTCCCCAATCGTCCAAGGATAGGCGATCGCGGTGCCATCGGCGGTCGAGCAGTCGGTACGCGCGCAGCTGGCGGCGGCCATCAAGGTGCACGGTCGCCAGCACCCGTCTGCCGTCCAGCTCAAGCTGTTGCACCTCCACGGTTACGGGAGGGGCCTCAGGCGGGGGGACGAAGGTTTGAGCGTAGCGCTCCTGCCACCACACCGGGGTATCGGGTGCGGCGAGGGAAGCCGCCTCCTCGTAGAGCCCGAAGCGTCGTGCCTGCTCCTCGGCTGCCACGACTGCCGTCACGTCTGCGCGCATCGCCCTCTCGCGCTCCGCCACCGACCAGCGGAGCGCCAAGGCCCCCACCATCACTAGCAGCAACAAACCTAGCATACCTGGCCACTTCTCGCCTCGCCGCGGCTCCTTCCCCGCCTTGGCAGGGGGCAACCCTTCCGGCTCTCTCACCTGCCACTCAACCATGATCGTCCCTCACTCGCCCCTGTTACACTCCCGTCCCGCTTCCTCTCTTGTTATCCCCTCTACCCTCTACCCCCTACCTTCTACTGCTACCTGCCGTGGACCCAGTTACAGATCACCGCCAGGGGGCAGCTCTCACACTTGGGGCGAGCGGACGCGCAGAACTGGCGCGCGTGGCGCACCATGTTGACGTGAAAGGGATAGATCTCGTCGTCCTCCAGCATGGCCTGGAGTAAGTCATGGGCGCGTTCCGCACTGGCATTGGGGGGCAACATGCCGACGCGCAGTGCGACGCGGTGGAGGCCCGTGTTCACGGGCAGCACGGGCCGGTTCAGGCCAAATAGGAGCACAAGACTGGCAGACAGGGGACCAATGCCGGGTAGCTTCATGAGAAAGATGCGTGCCTCCTCGGCGGGCATCTCACGCAGGAAGTCGAGCTCCAACGTGCCGTCCGTCGCCTCCAGCAGCTGCTCGATCATCGCCTGCAAGCGTGGCGCCTTGGAATTCGCCAGTCCGGCAACATAGATCGCGTCGACCACATCAGCCAGGGGCGCCTCCGCGATGAGCGCGGGATCGGGAAAGCGTCGGCGTAGGCGCTCCAGCGCCCTTGCCTGGTTCGCTTTTGACGTGTTCTGTGCAATGATCACGCGGATTATCCTTATGATCAGATCCAGTTCTTCTTCCGATTTTTCCGATTTTTCCGGTTTAGGGCGGCCGTAGTGGACCTGCAAGAGGTCATGGGCCGCTTGCGTCTTTGTAACGCAGTCGAATGCAAGAAGCTCGGTGGGGATTGTATCGTCCATGGGGAAAGCGTAGCGAGGGGTGAGCGTGGGGGCAAATCGCGGCGAGCGGAACGGATGCCCCATTCCCTCCCGCACGCACCACCTGTGCGAAGTCCATGCGTGCGGCGCACACGCACCACGAACACCACTATGTATTGCCCCCTGCTACCTTTGCTACGCACATGCGCTATGCGCACCTGGCGTGATTTGTGCTACGGTCTAAAAAGGCTAAAGTCCTTGACTGCATAAACTGTTAGCTAGGCTTAGCGTACAATCTTCCAAGCTTCTATTAAGGCTTTTACCATCGGATTTCCTACTGTTATGGCAACCAGCGAATTTGTGGTCACGCATCCATGGACGTCGGACCGGCGCGGGCCGGTCCGCTGGGTGGCCTCCCATGTGATACGCAACAAGCTCTTCATCTTGTTGGTGCTGGCCGGTGCCTTCGGCAATGCGGCCCTGGCGGCGGCCATTCCTGTCTTTACGGGGCAGGCCTTCGATGCCGTCGCAGAGAGTCCTGTCAACCTGAATGGGTTGCTGTGGGCGGCTATCTGGCTCTTTGTGAGCCAGCTGGTGCGCAGCGTGCTCCAGTTCGGGCGCAACTTCGGCAGCGAGTTGCTCGGCCAGCGGCTAGAGCGGGACGCGCGTGACGAGCTCTACGGCTCCTTGCTTGGCAAGAGCATGCGTTTCCACGATGAGCACGCCAGCGGCGAGCTCATGGCGCGCGCGACCAATGATGTGCACGAGCTGGCCCTGATGCTCACGCCCGGCCTCAACCTCGTAATCGGCTCTGGGATGTTTCTGATCATGCCGCTGCTGGTGGCGCCCTCCTACCATCCCGCCCTCATGGCGACGCCGCTCGCCTTCATGATTTCCTATGTGTGGGCCCTGCGCCGCTACCTGGGGCGGCTCAACCCGCTCACCGCCCAGGTGCGGCAAAGCTTCGGGCAGATGAACGCCGCCTTGACACAGGCGATTGAGGGGATCGAGACGGTCAAGGGAGCAGCGCAGGAGGAGCGCGAGATCGATCGCTTCGAGCGCTTCACGCGCCGGGTGCGCGACGCCTTTGTGGCGCAGGGCGAGTTGGAGGCGCGCTTTCTCCCCCTGCTGCTCCTGGGCATCGCGCAGGCCATGGCGCTCTGGCATGCCATCGTCCTCTTTCGGGGCGGTGCCATCTCGCTCGGCGATGTGGTGGCCTACCAGGGCCTGATTGCCCTCTATGGCTTCCCGGTCTTTGTCTCGCTCCTGGCCTACTCGCAGCTCTCGTCGGGTATCTCGAGTGCCCGGCGCATCTTGGAGTTGATGGAGGAAGAACACGCGGTGGATCGCAATGTAGGTGGCTATAGCGCTCCCATAGGCGGCCACATTCGTTTCGAGGATGTCACCTTCCGTTATAAATCGGAGGGACCGGATGGGCAATCGCCAGAGGGCAATACCCTCTACAACGTCACGTTTGAGGTTGAACCGGGGCAGACCCTGGCGGTGGTGGGCCAGACCGGCGCGGGCAAGAGTACGATCACCAAGCTCATCAATCGCACCTATGATGTGGATGCGGGGCGGGTGCTGATCGATGGGGTAGACGTGCGCGAGTGGGAGCTAGCCGCGCTGCGCCGCCAGATCTCGCTCATCGAGCAGGACATCTTCCTCTTTAGCCGGACCATCCGCGAGAATATCCGCTTTGGCTGCCCAGATGCCACCCAGGAAGAGATCGAGGCGGCGGCCCGCGCGGCCCAGGCGCATGAGTTCATCCGCTCCTTCCCCAAGGGATATGACACGGAGATAGGCGAGCGCGGCGTGATGCTCTCGGGCGGGCAGCGGCAGCGCCTGGCCCTGGCCCGCGCCTTCCTCACCCACCCCGCGGTTCTCATCCTGGATGACTCGACCAGTGCCATCGACAGTGCCACCGAGGATCGCATCCAGCGCGCCATCGAGGCCGCCTCCGCGGGCCGCACGACGATCCTCATCACTCATCGGCTCTCCCAGATCCGGCGCGCCGACCAGATCGTCGTCCTCAAAAAGGGCCGGGTCGTTGCCACAGGTACCCATGAGGAACTCCTAGAGGCATCAGAGGCGTACCGGACTATCTTTGCGAGGTTCTAAAAAGCACCATGAGTATCGTCCAAGGATTGACCGCCGAAAAGTATGACCGCGACTACAGTGACCGTGAGCTGGTGCGGCGGATCTGGCACTACTTTGCGCCATGGAAGGGGCGGCTGGCGATCATTATCGTCATGCTCTTCCTGCGCTCCGTCTTCGGCGCCGCGGCCCCCGTGTTGGTCGCGCAGGGCGTGGATTGGATGGTGCAGAGCGGGGCCGATTGGTGGATCCCGCTACTGATCGGCGCTGTGCTACTAGTTGGGGTGCTGGTCTGGGTCACGAACTGGCTGCAGCGCCGCTTGGCCGCGCGGCTGATTGGCGACGTGGTCATGCAAATGCGGCAGGATGCCTTCCGGTCGGCCATCCAGCATGACATGAGCTTCTACGACGAGTATCAATCCGGTCGCATCGTCAGCCGGATCACCACCGACACCGACGAGTTCGGGCGGGTGGCGATTCTGGTGGTGGACGTGGGAAGCCAGTTGCTGCTTGCGCTGCTCCTGCTTGGCATCCTCGTCACGATCGAGTGGCGCCTGACCCTCCTGGTGCTGCTGATGGCGCCGGTTGCCTTCGGCGTCGCGTGGGCCTTTCGGGGGATTGCGCGCCGCGTCACGCAGCGCAGCCAGCGCGCTGTCGCCGAGGTCAATGTCAGTATCCAGGAGGTGGTGACGGGGATCAGCGTGGCGAAGAATTTTCGCCGCGAGCAGGGGATCTACGAGGAGTTTTCGGAGGTCAACGAGACCAGCTATGCCACTAACGTCCGTAGAGGATTGGTCTTGTCCACTCTCTTTCCCACCCTGAGTATCTTCAGTGGCCTCGGCACCGCCCTGCTGCTCTACTACGGTGGTGTGAGTGTGGCGGACGGCGTGGTCTCGGCGGGGGATTGGTTTCTCTTTATCACCAGCATCGACCGTTTCTGGTTCCCGATGATCAACCTGGCCTCCTTCTGGAGCCAGTTCCAGGCCGGCTTGAGTGCGACGGAGCGGGTCTTCGCGCTGATGGATGCGCAGCCGATGGTGCAGCAGGTGGATAGCCGGGCGGTCGAGGAGCTGGCGGGAGATATTCGCTTCGACGATGTTTGCTTTGCCTACGAGGATGACGAGTGGGTGCTGGAGGACTTTGACCTCCATATCCGGCCGGGGGAGAGTGTGGCGCTGGTCGGCCATACGGGGGCTGGCAAGTCGAGCATCGCGAAGTTGGTGACGCGCTTCTACGAGTTCCAGGCGGGCCGCCTGCTCGTCGACGGTCAGGACATCCGCACCTTTGATCTGGAAGATTACCGCCTGCAGCTTGGCGTGGTGAGTCAGGTGCCTTTCCTCTTCGATGGTACCGTGGCCGACAATATCCGCTACGCCTACCCCTCCATGAGTGACGAGGCGGTCGCGGGGGTCGCGCAGCAGCTGGGTAGCGACTGGCTGGACGCCCTGCCGAACGGCCTGCAGACCGATGTGGGCGAGCGCGGGGGGCGCTTGAGTCTGGGGCAGCGGCAGTTGGTCGTCCTGGCGCGGGTGCTCGCGCAGGATCCGGCGATCTTCATCCTCGACGAGGCCACCGCCTCGATTGACCCCTTTACGGAGGCTCAGATCCAGCAGGCGCTGGAACGGTTATTCGAGGATCGAACCTCCATCATCATTGCCCACCGCCTCTCCACGGTCAAAGCGGCCGACCGGATCCTTGTCCTGCAGGAGGGGAGGATCATCGAGGAGGGCAACCATGACCAGCTCATGGCGCAGGGTGGTCATTACGCTGAGCTGTACAATACCTACTTCCGCCACCAATCCTTGGAGTACATTGAGGAGCGAGGGCGCGAGCGGGAGCGGCGAATTGCATAGTGTCCTCTTTCAATCTGTTCAGATTCCTTGAATATCGAGTCGGACTCCTGTACACTTCTGCCGTGCTGCCCTGTGCGGGCTAGCTTCCTCTATATCAGTAGGAGACATGGGCGATAGCCATCCCATCTCAATTTGAGATAATCGTTTCGCATCTGATATACCACTCTGTACTGTCTCTATGGATAGGTCGAACCACGCTTCCAACGAAATACAATGGGTCGTCCGGGCAGGGCGATGGGCACGAGCGGTGGATTGGGCGGGCAAGCTGATCCACAGGATGCTGAGATCGCTCCTTCTGCTCCTGCTTCTGCCGCTCATCGGACTTGTTACCTACGTGCCACCTGGGGAGTTATCCAACGAAGCGCAAGGGGTAGGCTCTACCGTGGCGCTGTCATCACCCGCCGTGCGAGCCGAGCCCGCCCGCAAGCAACGTGCTAGAATGGTGCTTCCGCGCCAACATGTGGACCAGCCGGTGGAGTCTAGTGAACCTGCTATGCGTGCTTCACACGTTGATGTAGTGGATGATTGGGTACCTCGATCGGTGGGTGGAGGTACGTTCTCTACGAATGAGCTCGATAGTGAGATAGGCGCCCTGCGTCTGCTACAACGTGCCTCTCGCTCGGAAGATCTGCTTGCTCGCGCTGTGGCTGCGCCGGTCACGCCGGTTGCTGAGCCGACTTCCGCTCGCGTGGTTACCTACGAGCTCTGGCCGGCGCGGAATGTGGTGGTTCCCTATGCCGTGCAAGAGCGTGAGACAGTGACGAGCATCGCGCGCAAGTTTGGACTGCGGCCGACGACGATCCTGTGGGCCAACGAGCAGGTGGTTGAGGCAACCGGGTTATTGAAGCCTGGACGGGAGATAGTGATCCCGCCCTTGGATGGCGTGCTATACACGGCAGCCGAGGGGGATACCTTTGAGAGTATCGGCGCGGCCTATGGGGTGAGCCCCGGGCTGATTGCCTGGTTCGCCGGCGATCAGCCCGGTGACCCCGCACCTCTTGCAGCCGGGCAGCGCGTCATGCTCCCTGGAGCGCGAAAGGCAATCGGATCGTACGCGCTCGCGGCTGCGGCGGGGATGCCCGTCTTGAACCGGGTCGGGGGGGAGGGCTACTTTGCTTGGCCGACTGGGGGCCGTATCAGTCAACCCTACGGCCCCCCCACTCACGGCGGGCTGGATATTGCTGCTCCAATCAATACGCCGATCTTCGCGGCTGAACGAGGTCAGATCACCTTCTCCGGTTGGGATGACGTTTATGGGTACGCCATCTTCATCAACCATCAGAATGGCTGGTCGACCCGCTATGCCCATCTCTCCGGCATGTACTACCAGGTCGGGGATTGGGTTGAACGGGGCCAGCTGATTGGCGTGGCGGGTTCCACTGGCCAGTCAACGGGTCCGCATCTCCATTTTGAGGTGCGGTACTGGGGCCGCCATTACGACCCGCTTGAGTACCTCTCCCGCTGATCCTATCTTTTTCCGCTGGTCCTACATCTCCTCGCGGTAGCGCATACCGTGTCGCTTTCGTGCGCTTAGCACGGCGCGCCGCAGGATCTCGTGCACCCCCTGTGGATCAGCGACATTGTTCAGGACGATCTCGGGGCTACTCGGATCGTGACTGCGGACATGGATGTCGCCGACGTTCAGCATTCGCTCGCCAAAGGATTGCATCTGGTCGATGTCTTGGATGCGGACCAGTTCGATGTCCTCTCGATCCTTGCCCATCAGTCCCCGCACGACCCGCAGACGCTCGGTCGTGATCTGGTAGTGGATGTTCAGTGATAGGAAGGGACGCCCTTCCCACAGGATTTCCTCCTCCTCCCCATCCTCTGTGGTCGAAGCTGTGGTCGAGCGGGGTTGCCCGCTTATTTCTCCTAGGACATCGTCCATCTCTACCAGAACGTTTTCGGCAATGGTGGTCACGAGTCTGTCCATCTCATCTTGCGGGATAGAAGAGAGGTCCACGCCGCTCTGGGCGATGGCCTGCCACACTCTCGCTTTCATACGGGTGTGTATGTCGGATACAGCCATTGTTTCTCCTTACTTTGTGGTGGATAAACATTGTTTTTCGTTACGATTGTAACTGCTATTTGGTTGCTCTACAATGGGGGGGATGGCTGTAGGTCGATCCTTTTTGTTTTTGCGGGTGGTATGTAGGATTGATGGTAGTAAATAGTAGCGTTGTAGCACTGTAGCACTTCACTACACGAAAGCGCACGAAGCCTCGCGTCATGCGTGACAAGTCGCGGCATTCTTCTTGCGCGTTCGGCTTCAGCCTTCAACGAAAAGCTAAAAGGGGTGCTCCCCTTCTCTGACCCATCAAAGTTGAGGAAGGTACTGTGACAACTTTATGTCGATTGACACTCATGTCGGTTCTCTTGAGTGCTCTGCTGGTCACCCTGCTCGTTACGGCGCATCCCGACGTACACGCGCAAGGCACAGCAGATCCGCGCCACTTCCCCCAAACTGACTTTCGGATCGGCAATGACGCTATCTGGGAGTACTTCCAGTCGAGGGGCGGCGTGGATACGTTCGGATACCCGGTAGGTAACACGTTCCGCTTACGGGGTTTCCCGGTACAGATCTTCCAGCGCCACATGATTCAGGTGGTTGGCGACGAAGCCCGTCCCGTCAACCTGCTTGACCCCACCACGATGCCGCTCACGAAGCTCAATGGCTCTACCTTTCCAGCTCACGATCAGGCGATCGCGGCCTCCGCGCCCTCGCCCAGTACTAGCAACTATGGCGAGGCCCTCCGGGAGCATCTGGAGGTCACTGTGCCCAACACGTGGGAGGATGAGTCGGTTGGCTTCCGCAATTACTTCTACAGTGCAGCACCTACCACCGCACCAGCTCTTGAGTCGTTGGTCGCATTGGAGGTATGGGGCTTCCCGACTAGTGCGCCGATGCGCGACCCCACCAACGACAATTTCATCTACCAGCGTTTCCAGCGCGGCATCATGCACTACGATGCGACGCAGGGCGTAACGCGTGGCATCCTGCTCGGCGATGCCTTCAAGAGCCTGCTAACGGGCGAGAACCTTCCGTCGGATCTCGCGAACGATCAGGCGGATTCGCCCTTCCTACGGTTGTACGATCCAGACGATCCGCAAGGGCTAGCACGGACCGAACCAGCCCTCGAGCCACCGATCACGAGACAGAACAGCGATCTGTCGAGTGCCTTCATGTCAGCCGCCACGACCGACTCAGGCACCTCTAGCATGCCGGCGAGCCGCGTGGGAGTGCAGGAGCTGGCGAGTGGGCTTACCGCACCACTCTACCTCGCCGAGCCACCGGATGGGAGCGGCCGGCTCTTTGTGGTCGACCAGATCGGGGTGATCCGCATCATTGGTGCGACTGGCGAGTTGATCGAACCGCCATTTCTAGACATACGGCGTCGGGTGGTACCCCTACAAAGTGGTTATGATGAGCGGGGCCTCTTGGGATTCGCCTTCCATCCCGACTACGCAACAAATGGTCGTTTCTTCGTCTACTACAGCGGCTTCCTCCGTCCTGGCGCGCCAAACGGCTGGGACCACACCAGCCACGTTTCGGAGTTTCGCGTCTCATCGAGCGATCCCAACCGTGCGGACCCTGACTCGGAACGAGTCATCCTATCGGTGGATCAGCCGCAGGCCAACCATAATGGCGGCACCCTCAAGTTTGGCCCGGATGGCTATCTCTACATCTCGCTAGGAGATGGAGGCGGCGCGAACGACGTTGGCCTGGGGCACCCTCCACAGGGTAACGGACAGGATCGCACCACCATCCTGGGCAATATTCTACGCATCGATGTCAATGGGCCGCAGCCATATGGAGTTCCGGCGGACAATCCGTTCGTGGGGCGGGAAGGTGTCGACGAAATCTACGCCTACGGCTTCCGAAATCCCTACCGCTTCTCCTTCGACCGAGAGACCGGTGAGCTCTATGCGGCTGATGCTGGGCAAAACCTGTTCGAAGAGGTGAGCCGCGTTGGAAGAGGCGGGAATTACGGCTGGAACATCAGGGAGGCAACGCATTGCTTTGACCCAACCTCCCCTAGCAACCCACCTCCCACCTGTGCTAACACGGGGCCGCGGGGCGAGCCGTTACTTGGCCCCGTCATTGAATACCCACACGCGAGTCAGACAGGACCTGCAGGACTTGCGGTTGTAGGGGGTTACCTCTACCGTGGGGACGCGCTGTCCAGTCTTCAGGGGCAGTATCTCTTCGGAGATTGGAGTCGACGCTTTAATCAGCCCGCCGGGCAACTACTTGCCGCTACGCCCACATCGTCAGGGTTATGGTCCATACGGCAGCTGTCCATCGTGGGTACGCCCAACGGCGAGCTTGGCCATTTCGTTCTGGGGTTCGGTGAGGATAACGCGGGCGAGATCTATATTCTCGCCTCGCAGGCAACCGGCCCAACCGGAACGTCGGGGAAAGTCTTCAAAGTGGTGTCTGCAGAGTGATCCATGGAACAAGTGCTTGTACGCCTTCTAAGGCGATACCTCTCTGATCCACAGTTTCATAT
>JALZCF010000676.1 GCA_030863245.1 Chloroflexota bacterium | reverse complement strand
CTCCTATGGAGGAGAGTGGCACGGCGACGAGTATGAGATGTGGGTCAGCGGCCAGCTGCGCGAGGCGGTTGTCTTCGGCGAGAACCTGCTACTGCGGCGACACATCTCGGCCCGACTCGGGGAGCCGCGTCTTTGGATAGAGGATACGGTGGTGAACGAGGGCTTCCAGCGCACGCCCCACATGATTCTCTATCACGTGAATTTCGGTTTCCCCTTGTTGAGTGAGGCGACCAAGTTGATCGCCCCCTCGGTCGAGGTGGAACCACGCGATGAGCGGGCAGCGGCCGGGCGGGATCAATATGATCGCTTCCAACCGCCGACCGCTGGATTCGAGGAGCAGGTCTTCTACCACACCCCTATGGCCGTGGAGGACGGCTACGCGCAGGCTGCCCTGGTAAACCGCGCCTTTGATAATGGACAGGGGTTAGGCGGCTACGTGCGCTGGCGCCTACAGGAGCTTCCACGCATGATTCAGTGGAAGATGATGGGGCAAGGCACCTATGCCTGTGCCCTCGAGCCTACGACCAACTGGGGGGCGGGGCGTGCGGAGGAGCGCGCTGCTGGTCGCCTCATGTACCTGGAGCCCGGCGAGGCGCGCCACTATAAAGTAGAGATCGGTGTTTTAACCTCTCAAGAGGAGATCGAGCGCTTTGCCTCTACCGTGGCCGCAGCGCTAGAAGATAGGGGAGTGGGAGCATGACAAAACTGTGTCGTTTCTATCTTCCCGAACAAGGAGCACGACTCGGCGTGGTGGTGGATGGAACCGTGTACGATCTTACAGCAACAGGGGCACCTCACTTTGCCACGCTGGCCAGCCTCCTGCAACATTCCACGACCCATCCGCTCCCACGGTTGATCGAGCAGGTAACCCTGTCGGATCTGCCCGCTTACTCCTATGAGTCCTTGGACCGCCTGCCTGATTCGGAGCATCCTCACCTGCTTCCCCCCGTCGATCAGCAGGAAATCTGGGCAGCGGGCGTAACCTACCTCTGGAGCCGCGAGGCCCGAGTGCGGGAAGCGATCAGCAAAGATATCTATGTGCGCGTCTATGAGGCAGAGCGCCCCGAACTCTTCTTTAAGTGCCTGGCCGAGAAAGCAGTGGGGCCAAACGATTGGATCGGACTCCGCGGGGACAGCCAGTGGAATGTCCCAGAGCCGGAACTGGCACTGGTTCTCAACCCCGCACTTGAGATCGTGGGATACACGATTGGCAACGATGTCAGCAGCCGGGAGATCGAGGGCGAGAATCCCCTCTACCTACCCCAGGCGAAGATCTACCGGCACTCGTGTGCGATTGGCCCCCTGATAGCGCTTGAGGATGGCCTGGATGCGAGAGCGCTGGCCATTCAGTTGAGCATCCACCGCGACGGAAACCCCGTCTTTGAGGGTGAGACCGACACTGCCCAGATGCATCGCTCGCTTGAGTACCTCGTTGGCTACCTGGGTCGCTACAACGACTTCCCCTATGGCGCCGTGTTGTTAACTGGAACCGGCATTGTGCCAGCCGATGACTTCACGCTGCAGGATGGCGACGAGGTGGAGATTGCCGTCGACGGTGCGGGAATGCTCCGTAATCCAGTCAAACAGATGTGAGGAGCGCTTTCTAGCCGGCAGCAACCACTTTCTCGAATGGAACGATGGGGGGCCCGCCGTGCCGCTTGGGGCGCGGGAGGAGGCCGGCCTCTTCGATGATCTCCGCCACCAGCTCTTCCTGGCGGTAGGCCATCACGTGCACCCCCGCGAGATCCGGGATCTCCGCTAGTTGCTGAATTATCTCGATACAGATCTGCTTCCCTTCCTCGCGTTGTTTCGACTCGGGCGTTTTTCGGAGCCGTTCCGCAATGGTGTCGGGGATTACCACGCCCGGCACCCGGGTGCGAAGATACTCCGCTGCCTTGGCCGAACGTAGGGGCCCGACCCCCGCCAGGATGAAGACCTCCTCGTGCAGGCCCAGGTCGCGCACGCGCGCCATAAAGTGGCGGAAGCGCGGTACGTCGAAACAATACTGCGTCTGGATGAAGTCGGCACCCGCTGCCACCTTCTTTGCAAGCCGGAGCGGGCGCCAGTCGTACGGCGGGACGAAGGGGTTGGAGGCGGCGCCCAGGAAGAGTTGGGGTGGTACGGTGAGCTTGCGACCGCTGAGGAACATGCCCTGATCCCGCATGATGGTGGCAGTGCGCAATAGATGAATGGAGTCCAGGTCGAAGACGCGTTTCGCTTCCGGCTGGTCGCCGACCGTCACATCGTCCCCGGTTAGACAGAGAACATTACGAACGCCCATCGCGGATGCACCGAGCAGGTCACCCTGAATGGCAATGCGATTCCTATCGCGACAGGAGACCTGCATGATCGGTTCATAACCCGCCCGTGTCAATAGAGCGCAGATGGCGACGCTGGACATGTGGCAGTGCGCCCCAGAGGCATCGGTGGCGTTGATCGCGTCGCACACCTCCGATAGAACCAGCGCGGCATCGTACACTTCCTGCGGGTCGGCGCTGTCAGGCGGGTTTAACTCCGCCGTCACCGCGAACCACCCATGCCGAAGCACGCGTTCCAGACGACTTCCTGTCTTGAACGGCGCTGGCAGCTGCTTTTCCATCGGGAACTTCCCGCTAGTTTAAAACGGTAACATCAGCGAGGTCGATCCATCCTGCTGGCACCTGCTGGTCTCGCCCTGTGACCATGTTGATCCACGCGGAGGATCCCTCCAGCCGGCGGTCCACTGGGGGTTGGATCCACATCATCTCGTCGCCGTACATGGGCATCTTACGGGAACGCTCGTAGGCCTCGACCCAGACGCAGCGCATCTCGGGAATGACCTCGCAACGTCCGTTTACGCGCACCCCGCCACATGGACCGTTACGAAGGTTCTTGGGGCAGGTCATGGGACAGGTCATCCCAGTCGAGTGGAGGATGCACTGCCCGCACATCTGACAGTCGAAGACAACTTCCTTGCTCAGCTCTTCTGGTACGCGAATCCACCGATCCACCCGCTCGCTCCCCAAACGTTTGATAAATGGACTTAACGCCTGCAAGAGCCAACGTGTGAACTGATAGGCACGCTCCAGAAGGTGAGGGTGATCGCGAAGTTTTCGTCCTATTGACATAACGACATTATACCCAAGCTATCGATATAAGAGAAGTTCCAGCAATGTACGGTTCCATCTATTCTGCTACATACTCGTTTTGGAAGGGGCAGGTTGCTCTAACGCGCCTGCCATCGCCTCGATATGTTGGGGGGCGCTGCCACAACATGCCCCGATCAGCCGTGCACCGAGCGTGCCCACGCGCTGTGCATGGGCGGCCATGACCTCGGGCGTGCCATCGTAGACCATCTCGTCCCCGTCCCATCGCGGCATCCCCGCGTTCGACTTAGCAATAAGAACCATCTGTGGATTAGCCGCGTGCATGGCCTCTATGACCGTCTCAATCTCACCCGGGCCGTTACCACAGTTCGCGCCCAAGGCGATGAGATCCCACTGGCTCATTGTCTGCAGGGCCTGTGTTGGCGAGACGCCCATCATTGTGTGGCCGCGCACATCAAAGGTCATGGTGGCGGCAACGGGGAGGCTGGTCACCGCGCGTGCCCCCTCGACTGCTGCTCGCACCTCATTCAGATCGCTCATCGTCTCGATCCAGAGCAGGTCGACGCCACCTTCGCTGAGCGCGGCCGCCTGCTCGGCAAAGGCTGCTTTAGCCTCCTCGAACGTCATCGGGCCCAGGGGCTCCAACAGCGCCCCAGTCGGTCCCATCGAACCGGCTACCACAACCGGGTGTGGCGCGCCGTCCGTCGCTGCCCGAGCATTGACCGCAGCGGCCCGGTTGAGTTCGGCAGCCCGTTCTCCCAAGTCGTGCATCTGCAGTCGCGGACGGTTTCCCCCGAACGAATTGGTGAGGATGACGCGGGCGCCTGCTCGGATATACCCCTGGTGGATCGCCCGCACCTGCTCCGGGTGGCTGACATTCCACTCCTCGGGCGCCGCACCATTTGTCAGGCCCGCTGCCATCAACATGGTGCCCATGCCGCCATCCAATAGTAGTTGCTTGTGTGTTTGCAATAGTTGTTGTAACAGACTCATTAGTTATTAGCTCTATCACCCTAAGGTTGATGATAAGGAGTGCGCCCCGGCCAGCGTCGCCGGGGCGCAAAAATCACTCCGCTTATTAGTGCAACATCAGGCAAGTTATTCGGGAATTGGAACGAGACTGGAGCTGGGGCGTCAGTCGTCAGTCTCCACTCTCCAGTCTCTAATCCGCATTCTGCAATCCCAAATCCGCACTCCGCACTTGATTCGGCACTAGCCCCGGACTCCCAGATCCTGCATCATCTCGTTGGTCTTCTCGTAGGCTTCCGTCGCCCAGTCGATGACTCCCTGCCGAGAAGGATCGGGCGGCCACTCCAGCTCGATCGTTACGCTGCCATCAAAGTTGACCTTGTCCAGCTGCCGCAGGTACTCCTTCAGAGGTGCATTGCCGCGGCCAGGTGGGAGATCACCGTGCTGCTCGCGCGCATCGGAGAAGTGGACGTGGGCGATGCGGCCCTCCAACTTCTGGATCGCTTCCGGTGGCGTGTCGGCCAGGTACAGGTGCGAGCAGTCGATGTTGGCGAGTACGGTGTCCGGTAGGTTCACCGCCTTGAGAAACTCGTCCATCGTGTCGATTGTGCGGATGATCGACATCTTAAATGGCTCCAGCTCGATGGCGATACGCACGCCTTTGTCTTTGGCGTACTCCCCAATCTCCCGCGTTCCCTCGACGACGTTGTTCCAGATCCACTCTTTAGTGAACCCTGTCTCGAGCTGCCAGAAATACTCGCCGTTGACGAGAAGGACATTATCGGCGCCCAACTCGGCCGCCAGATCGACAATCCGTCGGCCGATATCACGAGCATGCTGGCGCGCGGACTTGTTCGGATCGAAGAGGCCAAAGAGGATGAGCGGCACAGAACGGATCGGCAACCCTACCTCGTCGGTGATACGTTTGGTGTTTTCGATCTGCTCCCGGGTCATCTCGCCATCTGCGGGATAAATATCGATGGTATCAAACCCGATCTCCTTGGTAACGCGGATCCCATCGGTGTAAGGATCGATCTCGGTCCCCAGGAACAGAGAGTTAATTAGTCCAAGCTTCATTGCTAGGTCTCCTTTCATGAATAGTGGAGGGACACTTGTTTGACTTCTGTAGTCTATCAAAGATCACAAGAACGTCGAATCGTCTACACCGGTGTAGCGGGGACTGGCGCGCTACCGGAGATTAAGCCGGATTTCTGCATCGACGTTCTCTCTGACTAGTTCCAACGATCGTTTCGGTGCGTGCGCGCCACGTCGACCATCGCCTTCACGTTTTCGATGGGTGTGGTGCGCGGCACCATGCAACCCGAGCCAAGCATGTAGCCGCCTCCAGATGCGGCATCTTGAATACACTTCTCGGACGCGGCTCGCACCTCGTCTGGCGTGTCAAGGAGGAGTGGGGCCACCGTGTCCACGTTCCCAAGCAAGCAGGTACGATCCCCGATGGCCTGTTTTGCATACGCCAGATCCACCTTGTGATCGATCTCTACGACATCGGCCCCGGTATCGGCGTACCACTCGAGCACCTTCGTCGCATTGCCACAAATGTGAAGCAGGGTACGTGCGCCGTATGCCTTCCACGCCTGGATCACTTTCTTTTGGTACGGGAAGGCCCACTTGATGTACTGCCGCGGCGAGATCATGTCACAGGAGGCTAGCGAGTCGCCACAGTGCAGCAGGTCGGCGCCCGCGTCCCAGCAGGCGATGCCGAACGCGATGAGCGCCTCGGCGGCAAGATCGAGGGCGTGGTGGATGGCATCTGGGTTGGCATCGGGGAGGTCCGCTTCTGCCAGCCCGACCTCAACTAGGAAGTTCTGGGTTCCGATGAAGTAGGAGGCCAGCGCGAAGGGGCCGGTGCCTGGCGTGCGGATACATATCTCATCGCCTAACACCTCGCGCACACGGCGCGTGGCTTCCAGCATGACAGGCATCCGCCCGTCGGTTAGGGGGTCCGGAACCTTAAGCGAGTAGACATCTTCAAGGCGATCGACCGCTGGCTCGGCCAGGTGTGGAATCTCATCATCCGGAATGTCGATCTTGCAGCCGAAGCCGGCAGCGATGTAGTAGTTGTCGACCCCTACAAAGATCACATCCTGGCCGAGCTCGCGCTGTAGGGCAATCTGCGCGTCCGCCATCACGCGACCATCGGTGGCAAACTCGCCAAC
>JALZCF010000673.1 GCA_030863245.1 Chloroflexota bacterium | reverse complement strand
GCAGTGAACGGTGTGGGGGCGGCTATAGCCGCTCTTGGCCTCAAGCTCCTCGGGCTCGATGATCTTGACGATACGTGGCTGGCGGGGATCAGGCTTGGTATCGACGACATACATCCGCGACGAGCGCAGCCCGGGAATGAGCAGGTAGCGGCGCTCAAGATGGGGGTGCGGCATGGTGGGGCAGAGCGCAGCGCTGCAGGCATTCCACCCGAAGTGGTGCAGCTCATCGCCAACGTACGGCAGGTCCAGGCGCCCGACGACCTGACCGTAGGCAGACGAATCCGGATTGACGTCTAGGACCGCGAGGGCATCGGGGAGATTATTGCCGTTGGGGTTCAGAAGCGCGACGTAGGCAAGTTCCTCGCGTGGCGCCTCCATTGCTGTCTTCGCTGTGGGATAGAAGGTTGGATCGGGTGTCCAGGCGGACATGATAGGGTTCCTCCATTAGGTTATCGAAGTTTCTCTCATTTGTCCTGGTGATTTCGCGCGATGCACCATGACGTGGCCATATGGTGCAACTAGCATAGCAGGCGCCCGTCTACGCGCCGTTCCCTCTCGCGTCCATAACCGCGTTCCCTCTAGCGTTCCCTCACAAATCGTTGAACATGAGTGTTGGCATCCTTATTCTCAATCTGCTCAACCACTCTCACATCCACTGCAGGGGCTTGGTCCGATCCCCGGAACAACGAGGCCATTTTCTGTTCGAACTCTATGCTCCAGATGGAACTGCGAACAATCACTTCCTTGACTTGGGCGCCGATCCAACCGGTTAGGATACGTTCTTTGGGCGTATCATCCGCTTCCACGAATTGCACCAGGGCATCATGCCGCCCCAAACTGATGCAACGCATAAAGTATCGAAAGTGGTACGGCTTGGGCTGTCGTTCACCCCGGATCGTCGCTGCCAGATGATTGCCGACATATGTGCCCATTGGGGCAGCCGTGACGCACCCCATCCGGATTGGAATGTCAAGCGCTTCTTCCAAGGAGGCGGCGTCGCCGATCGCATAAAGGTTGGGCAGGCCTTTGACGCGTAGATGTCCATCGACGAGGACTTGTCCGCGCTGATTCACGGGCAATCCTGAGTCTCTTGCTAGCGGAGAGACCGCGAAGGCGCCGGCCCACAGGCACATATCGAAGGGTAGCGTAGTGCCGTCGTGACATTCGACAGAGTGGGGATGGACGCGCGCGATCGTTTGCCCATCGATTACCTCGATACCCAACCGGTCAAATACGCGCCGCAAATGTTGTTGACCGTCTTGGGATAGCTGCTCCCCGAATGTCCCACTGGTGACAAGCGTGACACGCAAACTCGGATACGCTTCGGCTAATTCCGATGCCGCTTCAATCCCAGTTAGACCGCCGCCGCATACCAGTAGGCGTCCACCCTGCGCGGCAAGCCCGGGCAACTGTTCCTGCAATGCCGCCGTTGTTTCTTCCGTGCTCAGGGACAGCGCGTGGTCGGACACCCCGGGAACGCTGTGGGTATCGACCGTGCTACCCAAGGCGTAGATCAGATAATCGTAGCCGATCTCGATCTCCCCCCTGTTCGCGCGTACAGTTACCATCTGGTTGGCCGGGGATAAGTCCGTCACCCATCCTTGTTCAAAGTGAACGTCTGTCCCTTTTAGCAGCGTCACGTAGTCGTACTGCTTGAGTAACTGGTTCGCCGCCAGCTGATGCAATCGGATACGCTCCACAAAGTGGTCGGCGTCGTTGATTAGGGTAATATCTACGTCGCTGCCACGCGTCTTTCGGCTTAGGCGTAACGCGGCTGTCGTGCCGGCATACCCACCCCCAAGTACAACAACGTTGATTCTCTCTCTGCTTGCCATGATTTGACCCCTTTCGTTTAGCTGGTGTACGTTCAAAACCGAACGCTTCTCTAGATATTTGCAGGATAGGCCGCTAGCGTCCTTGCAACGTCCGGCCTGCGTCCGGCGTCTGTCCTTTTTGCCGCATCAAATCCCATGGAAGGGTGCTACCCTTACGAGAAAGTGTCTGACGTGTGGAAGCACTAGATCACCATGTAAGTGGGTTTGAAAGTGGTTGAGGCCAGGCAGCAAGAAGAAAGAAACATTACGGGAGTTAGTAAGAGCGGGCTGTCTCTGCGACGAGGCAGCCCGCTGTACTCGATGCACCCCTTAGCGGAGACGCTGACGCTGGAAAAAGTGCCAGATGAGCTGGCTAGCATCGATCTCGCCATTTGGAGGTCCGAACATATCACTGCCAATATCGATGGCAGAGCCAGGCCATTGGTGGCCCATCCCCTCGATGGTATACAGCTCCACAGCGCCACCCCGGTCGCACCCGACGTACTTAACCTTCGTAACTGATTCCGAGATCTGCCGGTCGTATGGCTCCGCGTAGCACTCGTTTTGACCTGCCCAGCCCTCAACCGCATGTACGACACCGGTCTGCCAGTACTCGGGACCCCCACCTTCATAGGGATTGATTGGATCGGCGGTGCCATGAAAGGTGATGACCGGCACCTCGTCCTCGCAGGGCGCCGGGAAGCGTAGCCCGCCGACGGGCGCAATGGCGGCTGTCCGCTCAGAGAGATCGCAGGCGAGCTGGGACACCGTCTTCACGCTGCGCGATTGCCCGGCCTTCGATGAGTGGCAGTTCCTCCAGGCAGAAGGGCTGCGCCTGATGCTGGCCCGTGCACTGGAGGAATTGGTGCGCGGTTGTACTGAACAGGGGAACTACGAAGCGGGCTTGGATTACGCTTCTCGCTGGCTGGCGCTGGACCCATTCCACGAGCCGGCCCACCGGCACCTAATGTGCCTATACGCCTGGCTGGGCCACTATGCCGCCGCCATTCGCCAGTACGAGGAGTGTGCGCGCCTGCTGGACGAGGAGCTAGGTGTCCCACCCGAAGAGGAGACGACTGAGCTATACGAGAGTATCCGGACCAGAAGGTGGCCTCCGCGAGCCAAGGAGCACCCCGCTGAACGGGTAGAGCCAGAAGGTGCCTCGCATCCGGATACCACTGCCCCTACTCAGCAACCCCAGCGCCACAATCTCCCACCGCAGTCCACCCTGTTTGTTGGTCGAGAGCGCGAACTGGCCGACCTTGATGCTCTGCTGGCTGACCCCCATGCCCGCCTGATCACGATTGTAGGCCCCGGCGGCATGGGCAAGACGCGGTTGGCCTTGGCTGCCGCTGAACGGCAGCTCATGCGCTCCCATTTCCCCCACGGGGTGTACTTCGTCTCCCTCGCGCCTATCAGCACCGTCGAGCAC
>JALZCF010000661.1 GCA_030863245.1 Chloroflexota bacterium | reverse complement strand
CCGCTGAGGTGCACGTAGCGGGTGAACCACCCCCCGCTATGATCGATGTAGACGATGAGCGCGTCCCCTAGCTCCAGCGTGACGGGAAGGCCTACTTCCCAGGTAATCGCCATCACCTTGCCGGGTGCCGCCGCCAGGATGGGATCGCCTTCGGGAATAGCAAAGTCTACTGCGTAGCTCATCGAGCCATGGTGTTGGTAGCACGCATACCCGCAGGTCACCACATATTGCGTGTCGCGCGGGAAGGGCAACTCGAGGTAGGGTCGCGTTTCCTCAGGTGGCTGGCCTGCTAGCGCAGTCGTACTCGGCAACATCACGACGATGATGGTAACTATTGATAGCAAGCGCAAGAGCAACGCTTGGAGGGAGTGTGACAACAGAGCTAACCTTTTAAGTAAGAAGTGTCAAGGGAGTGCTACTTCTCAATAATCGCCGGCCCGATTATATCAGATGCGGAGGCGGTCGCGCAAAACTTCGATCCTCCGTTTTCTGATGCCATGATGACAGAGTAAGCTTCCCTCGCCCCATGGGCCAAGTATTTGGTTGCCGCAACCGAACGTGTCTTTGGAACTCCCCCTCGCACATGATACACTATCCCGGCTTTGGATGCCCCGGGGTAGTGACTCGGACTCGGGCGATCTTGGCGCAGCAAACCGATGACCTTGTTTCGAGGCTAATAGAAGGAGACGAAGGACGTATGAAGCGTCTCGCTGTTCTGATAACGTTATCGTTACTTTTATCTTTTACACTCCATGAGGCGCTTGCCACACCACCGCTACAGTATCAAGGAGAAGTTACTTCGCCACGAGCTAACGCTGTGGTAAATGGTCAAGTATCGGTGAGCGGTACGGCAACGCATCCCGATTTCTGGAAGTACGAGATCCGCGTCGCGCCCGGTCAGAACCCGAACATCCGAGATGATCAATGGTACCGAGTGATCGTACGCGAGGAGCCTGTCGTGAACGGGCAACTGGCTGTGTGGAACACGACAGTCCTGCCGGATGGGGTATACACGTTGCGCTTGCGCGTGGTACGGCAGGATGGGAATTGGCAGGATTTCGATGTATTACCCTTGAATGTCTCAAACACCGTCCCGCCGACTGCAACCCCTGTACCAGAGGTGCCCACGGCGACATGGACCGCTACTCCCGTGCCAGAGCTCACCGAGCCGACACCCGATCTTTCTACGCCTACACCCGATCTTTCTACGCCGACATCAACGCCGACGCCAACGCCGACGCCAACGCCGACCATCCTTGCCACGCTCACTCCCTTCCAGGAACAAGCGGAGCGGTCGGCAACACTCACAGCACTACCATCACTCGGAAGTAATGCGTTGGAGCCAAGTGCGACGGCGAGCCCGATCATCATCGACCAGCCGACGATCATCATTCCGGTAGGAACAGGCGCGGACAGCGAAGAAGCGGATGAGGATGATGTGGAGATAGCCCTGGGCAGCCAGGAGGACGGCTCCGCGCCCAACCCACTGACAGCCGATTCAGCCCTTCCATCCCTACCCGATAATCTCGGTAGTGGCCTGGACGCCAGTACGCTCGTGAGCGCCTGTTTCACTGGCGCGGCGTTCACCATCGGGTTGTTCTTCCTAGTCGGCGTGCTCTACCTCTTGAGATCGCTCGTCGCCATGTTCCGTTAGGAGGTGGCAGTGCATTTGGTCATCGGGTTAGGAAACCCCGGCGCAAAGTATGCCGCGAACCGTCACAACATCGGCTACCAGATCGTCGATCTGCTTGCCCAGCAGCACCAACTGTCCTTCGACAAGACGCAGCACTCGGCACAGGTAGCAATGGGGGTGATTGGCGACGCAAAGGTAATTCTTGCAAAGCCTTTGACCTATATGAACGAGAGTGGCCGGGCGGTCAGCGCGCTTGTCAATTACTACAAAGTGCCGCTGGATCAGTTGATTGTCGTGGTGGATGATTTGGATCTGGAGCATGGAACCATCCGGCTGCGCCCCCAGGGCGGCTCCGCGGGGCAGAAAGGCATGAAGTCAATCATCCAGCATCTTGGTACTCAGGAGTTTGCGAGATTACGCGTGGGGATCGGACGACCCCCTGGGAGAATGGATCCGGCTAGCTACGTGCTACAGGACTTCACAGCAGAGCAGGAAGCGGAGGTGGCTGTCGTACGCCAGGAAGCTGTCGATGCCCTCGAACTTTGGCTAGCCCAGGATATTGTTGCGGCAATGAACCACTACAACAGCTAGCATCCTTCGACAACAACGTAACGTAGAAGCGCTCAACCTTTCTGGTTAAGGACGAGCGCTTTGATTTTGGCACGTTTAGGGTACCATAAGGGCGAGGTTACGAGGGTTGAGTGGCACTTTCTGGTTCGCCGCGCGGTAAGTGCAGATACTGCCGCACCTCGCCGAGCGGAGAGAGAACAGATGCCAATGTCTCAAGCCCGTCAACTATCGATGCGCGCTGTTGCGGTGTGAGGCGAGAGAGATCTCGCGCGATATCTTGCTGTAACTTAGCAAGAACATCCAAATAGAGTTTATCACCCGCATCCGTGAGACGAATGATGACGGCGCGGCGATTGGTTGGATCAGGCTCACGAGTGATAAGCCCTTTTTCTACCAGCGAGCTGACCATCTTGCTCATCGTGGGCAACGAAACGCTGCGGCGCTCCGCTAGCTCACCCAGAGAACAGCCGCCACTACGCCGAATGTGAGCTAAAACGCGGAGGTGGACTAACGTGAACCAACCATCTCCCAGAGTCTGTCGGGCCTCTGCTGCTATCGTGCGCGCGAGATAGGGTACCAACTCGATGATATAGGCAGCCGTTTCCATCTCGTTCATCTAAGGTCTCCGCATATTCCTGACTGACTGTTAGTGAAGCTAATTCTAGGGTGTTACTTTTTCTTTGTCAATTGCCTACGAAGTGATTTGCTCGATTACCAAAAGTAGTGCCTACGAGGAAGAAGGATGCAGATCGACAAGCGTGACTGGCAGCCCCCTGATAGTGGTGTAGCCCTGCTCGCCTTCGAACTCTCGCACGGGAACGCGAGAATGATAGTGCTTCCGGAACGGGGAGGAAAGATCGTGTCTCTCTACCATGAGCCTACACAAAAGGAATGGCTTTGGTTAAACCCACACCTAGAGTGGAAAGATCCTTCCCCTTCCGATAGCTACGTCGAGTATCACGATCTTGGCGGCTGGGACGAATGTTTTCCTACCATTGCGGCGACGACGGTTGACGGTACAACGTGGCCGGATCATGGAGATCTTTGGTGGCGAGCTTGGAAGGCGGAGATCCGCGATGGGGCACTTTGGATGGCTGTTGAGGGTGATGCGTACCGTTTCGAGCGTACGATCGAAGGTACCGAAACAGGTTTTCGGTTCGCTTACGCCGTTAGTAACCTTAGCGAGGCCAACCTTCCCTACCTTTGGAGCGCACACCCTCTGTTCTGTATTGATCCGCCTTTGACCGTAGAGATCTTCGGGAGACCGCGCGTGCTGCTAGGCAATGACAGTACGCTAGGCAAGCCTGGTGACGTACACCGATGGCCTAGAATTCAAGGGCGGATGTTTAACCACATTGGCAAACCCAGCGAGTTGGCTGCCAAGCTATTCATCGAGATGAGACGAGGCGAGGTTACCCTATGTGATCAAGGGGGAACAACGCTGCAAATGCGTTGGCCCCTACGCACCATTCCGATGCTTGGTCTGTGGGTGAATGAGGGTGGCTGGAGTGGTGCGGATGTCCCACCCTATTTTAATCTAGGGGTCGAGCCTACCACGGGCGCTCCGGACGACTTGGCCGTCGCTTTGACGGATTGGCACAGTGCTCGAATCCTGCGGCCCTCAGAGCGTCACGAGTGGTGGCTTGGATTGACTCTAGGACGAGAGGAATCATAGCAACAGGAGATAGAGAGTATGAAATTGAACGTTGTCGAAGTGAACGAGAGCTCCTTCCAAGTAGATGTCGTGGAGCGTTCGCATGATGTGCCTGTGGTGGTGGACTTTTGGGCGCCGTGGTGCGGTCCGTGTCGCATGCTCACACCCATACTTGAGCAACTTGCGGCAGAAGGCGAGGGAGAATGGATTCTGGCCAAGGTTAACTCGGATGAGAATCCACGCCTCGCACAACAATACGGTGTTCGCGGTATCCCGAATGTCAAGGCATTCCGGAACGGAAAGGTAGTAGATGAGTTCGTTGGCGCACAACCAAAGCCAGCGGTCCAACGTTTCATACAGAGTCTGCTCCCCGACAAGTGGGATGAGAGCGTAGAACAGGCCGAGGCGCTTATTGCTGAGGGCAAGCTGGCAAGAGCCTACAAACTCCTGGAAGCGGTACTGGAGGAAAGACCCGCACACGAGCGTGCTCATCTTGCCATGGCTCGTGTGGCGATAGCAGAGGGTGATCCGGACAGGGCTCTATCACACCTCGATGCTATTCCAGCCAGAGGACCACACGGTTCGGCTGCCGAGACTCTGCGGGCTCAAGCACGCTTCGTCGATACATCCCAAGAATCAGTGGAATCGCTTACCGCGCTCGTTGACAAAGAACCAGAGAACCTGCAGGCGCGCTATCGTCTCTCTCGTGTAGCGGCACAAAGAGGAGATTACGATACTGCTGCCCAACAACTCCTACACATACTCGAAAGACAGCGCGACTTTCAAGACGGTGCTGCCCATCAAGCGATGCTTGATCTCTTCACTGTGATGGGTGAAGATGACCCACGTACCAGAACGTATCGCCAAAAGCTGAGTTGGCTACTTTTCGCGTGACAGTGTACAGGTAGACAGAATCCGCCCCCACAACACCGGCGGTTTTTGGTTGTTGACACGCTTTAGAACGGTCAAAAACAAAAAGAGCGCTGTGCCTCAGCATAGCGCTCTTTTTGTGTGACTGGAACCAACTGTGATGGATTCCTGCTCGCGCAGGCCTCCTCACAGCCGCCAGCCCGCCCGTGGCGCAGGACAAGATAGAAAACGCCAAAGCCGCTGAGGCAGGCGGGCGACAACCTCCTTCGTCATATTGACAATACTTCCCACGGACGTTAGAATCGTGAACGTATAACGGTTTTTCCACGTCCGGTCTCATACCGTTACACAACAGCGTACTCTGCACGATTCGTCGTGCAAAGCTCCCTCTACAAGGCCTAACACACGTGCGTTAGACAAAGAAGCTCGCCCCATTTTCCCCCTTACGCAAGAACTAGAGGTAGGAGGTCTTATGAGCAACGATGCTTACCTGAACTTCATCAATGGCCAGTGGGTCCCTTCAGATAGCGGCTCGCTGATGGAAATACGCGACCCGGCTACAGGCGACATACTGCACGAGGTACAGGACAGCAGCAGAGCCGATGTCGATAAAGCAGTGGTCGCCGCGCGTGAGGCCTTCGAGAACACGGAATGGAGACAAAACGCCGAGCTTCGGACCAACGCGTTGAATAAGCTGGTCGACAAGCTTGCCGAGCGTCAGGAGCTTCTCCGCGATCTCATGATAAAAGAGGCCGGCAAGACATTCCCCGTTGCGCGTGGCGAGGCCGGTATGATCGTTCAGACCGTACAGTACTATGCCGATCTGGCACGCTGGGTCTTCGGGCGCTCAGCCCAGCCAACAGCCGACTCTCTCAGTATCCTCTTGCGGGAACCGATTGGTGTGGTGGGAATCATCACACCATGGAATATGCCCCTTGCCCTGCTCGTACGCCCACTGGCACCCGCCCTAGCCGCTGGCTGCGCTGTCGTACTCAAACCGGCCGAGCAGACCTCAGGGGTGACCGCAGAGCTGGTCAAAGTAATTGAGGAGGTAGAAGAGATTCCGCCTGGTATCGTAAACATGGTGACCGGCGCCGGCGAGACAGTGGGATCCCATCTGGCGGGCCATGCCGATGTCGATATGATCAGTTTCACTGGCGGCACGGAGACGGGCCGCGAGATTGTGCGCCTATCGGCCAGTAATCTCAAGAAGGTCTCCCTTGAGCTAGGCGGCAAGAGTCCGAATATCGTCTTCGCCGATGCAGACTTCGATCGTGCTATCCAAGGGGCACTGGCAGGCGCTGGCTTCTGGAATGCTGGTCAGGTCTGCACGGCTGGCACACGCCTCCTCGTCGAAGAGAGCGTCCACGACAACTTTATCGAACGGATCCGCCAATCAGTCCCGAAAATGAAAGTCGGCCCAGGGACGGAGCGTGTTCAGGTAGGGCCCATCATCAGCGAGAGCCAGCTCGAGCGCGTCATGGGCTACATCGAGCAGGGCAAGAGCGTGGCCGAGCTGGTCGTCGGTGGTAACCGCCTCACAGAGGGTGACCTAGCACGGGGCTACTTCGTTGAGCCGACAGTCTTCGACAATCCCCCCGTCGATTCCGCGCTCGCTCAAGACGAGATCTTCGGTCCCGTGCTCTCTGTCATCCCTTTCAGCGATGTGGATGAGGCGATCGAGATCGCCAATGCCACGCGCTATGGCCTGGTAGCGGCCGTCTGGACCAAGGATATTGATAAGGCACTAACCACTTCCATGCGCGTCAAAGCAGGAACCGTGTGGGTCAACACCTATGGCAAGCTATTCCAGAATATCGAGTTCGGTGGCACGAAACAGAGCGGCACCGGTCGTCACTATGGGCTTGAAGGATTGCTGGAGTACACCGAACTGAAGCACATACATATTCAGCTTGGCAGCTAACAAGGAGCAAAGATGCCAGAGGAACGTGTGGTTACCGTCGAGAAGCAAGCACCCATCGGGTACATCGTCTTGAACCGCCCCCCGGCCAACAGTTACGATAAAGGCTTCATGGAAGACCTGGACGCCGCAATCGAGGAGATCCGCAACGATGAGTCAATAAAGGTCGTGATTACCAGAAGTGCTCTGGATCGCTTCTTCTCGGCCGGAGCAGACATCAAAGCATTTGCCAGCGGCACACCCGAAAGCAACGCCCGCCTGGTTGCCTATGCCCATGAAGTGCTTTTCAAAATCGGCCGCACGCCGAAGATCTTCATCGCATCGATCGGCGGTCATGCCCTCGGGGGAGGCTTGGAGATAGCTCTGGCCCACGATCTGCGCTTTGGTTCTACAGGAGAGTACAAGCTAGGTC
>JALZCF010000645.1 GCA_030863245.1 Chloroflexota bacterium | reverse complement strand
CGCGCATGCCGGGCAACAAGGGGTTGACGCTGACGGGGCAGTTGGGCGACGTGATGAAGGAGTCAGCAAGGATCGCCCTCTCCTACGTGCGCTCCAAGGCGACCTTGCTGGGCATCCCGCAGGACTTCTTCGAGAAGCACGACGTCCACCTGCATGTGCCAGCAGGCGCCACGCCGAAGGATGGGCCGAGCGCCGGCATTACGATGGTAACGGCCATCGTCTCGCTACTGACGCACCGCCCTGTGCGCTCCAACGTGGGCATGACCGGCGAGATCACGCTGCGCGGCCGCGTGCTCCCCGTGGGCGGGATCAAGCAGAAAGTGCTTGCCGCCCACCGCGCCGGGCTGGACACCATCATCCTTCCGAAGCGAAACGAGAAAGATCTGGATGATCTGCCCGCCGAGGTGCGGGAGGCGATGACCTTCATCCTTGTCGAAGAGATCGCCGAGGTTCTGGAACACGCGCTCGGCGAGCCAGTCGACCCCAGCACCTACAACGCCCCCCTCGCCGAGACCTTCTTCCACTTCGATGAGGATGAGGCAGAAGAGGAGGCGATACGCGAGGTAGGCGAGCCAGCGTGAGAACGGTAGTGAACAGTGATCAGTGATCACTGTTCACTACCGTGACCATTGTCGTTTAGAAGAACTCGTCGTCGTCCGGGTCGCGGAGGATGCGAATTTCCGTGCCATCCTCCAATCGGGTGCGGTATCCAAACATGCGCTCCTGGCGATTCAGTTCCACGGGCGACTCGCCAGTTCTGCTCAGCTCGTCAAAATCCTCCATCGAGAAAGAGCCGGGCTCCACTTCGTTGAGTATCGGAAGCACGTGCTCAGCGAAGTAGCGACGGTGGCTGATTAGGTCCCGGTGCAGTCGGATCCCCTCGCTCCGGTTTGCGTCCAGGGCTTCCAGGAGCCGCTCGATGGCCTCGTCCCGGCTGATCGGCACCATCTCTAACCCGAATGGGCTGTCAGCCCCACTGATGAAGGAAACGATGCCCTGCGGGGAACGAACGGGGTAACGCATGGCGTCTTTGATGGCGCCCTCCCAGGGTGGGTTCAAGTCAATAAGGAAGCCGAGGCCGCTCACCCGTTTTCGTCGCGCGTCGGTATACCAGAGGAGCGCCAGGTGCGCCTGTGCGCCGTTATCGAACACGTATGCGTCGTAGTAGAGATCTTCCGGTTCAGCTACCTCGATGCGCTCCACCTCCACCCCGGCAGCCGCCAACCACGCCAGCGCTACCTCCTGGAGCTCGGGTTCCAAGGTGAGATCCGCAACCATCTCCTGCAACGTATCAAGATGGCCCCGCCTCTGTAGCCACGTCGGGAGTGGCTCGCGGAGGCATCCCTGCACGGTAGAGGGCGCCTCCGAAAAGGCTCGCAGCATTGTCGAGAGCAGGAATCGCTCGTCCACCCCGCGCGCCAGGTCATCCAACATCGCGACTATCGCCTTCTCCTCCTGCTCCGGCAACGCTTCGTCCCGCCACGCCGCCTCGATGCGTGGTCGTAACGATGAGGCGAGAAGGTGTTTCGGGATTTGAGGAGATTTCTTCTTAGCCATACGGGCCTCCTTTCTCAAAGCCAGGGAATGCGCTCCGGGACTACTACGACAAGCGCACTCTCGTATTCTACCTTCATCACGAATTGTACTTAAAAAACTCTCATCATTCCTACCATACGGAGCAACCACTATCGAAAAAGAGGTGGTAGTTGTCGCTATCTCCTGTTATAATCGGGTCAACATGCACCACAGGAATGATCAGGGTGAAGCTAGAGGTTGAGAGAGCATGGGAGCGCCACATCCATCCTAGGCTCCGAGCGCGCCGACGAATCCTTATGTAAATGTGCCAAAATCGCCCTTCTCCGACCAAAAAATCACGATTTTGGCACATTTGGCACATTCTTCAACCAACCACCGCATCATTCAGCAGCCCATAGTGAGGACATCCATGAGCAAACGAACCCTCCTCTCCGCTATCGTCGGTGCTGTCACGGCTGCTGCCGGCGCGACCTGGTACCTTCTTCGCAAGCCGGTGCCGAGTCCGTCTGGCGTGTTGCAGGTCCAAGGATTGCACGAGCCGGTAGAGGTGCTGACGGATCGCTACGGCATCCCCCATATCTACGCGCAGAATGAGCATGACCTGTTGTGGGTGCAGGGCTTCACGATGGCGCGGGAGCGGCTCTTTCAGATGGATTTTCTGCGTCGCTTTGGGGCAGGGCGGTTGAGCGAGGTGGCGGGGGAGGAGACGGTGGACTTGGACCGCTGGTTGCGGGTGCTGGGGCTGCGGCGGAGCGCAGAGAAGGCGTGGCTACATACGAGTGAGACATCGCGGCAGGCGCTGCTTGCCTTCAGCGATGGCGTCAATGCGGCGATGCGGGAGGTGGAGGCGCGCGGCGCGCTGCCGATCGAGTTCCGCCTGCTTGGCGTGGCCCCCGAGCGTTGGACGCCCGTGGATTCGCTCTCTGTCTCCCGAATTCTCGCGCTCGCCTTAAGCGTCGGCTGGGAGTCGGACCTCTTGCGTGAGGGGTTACGCCAGCTGCTAGGGGAGGAGAGGGCAGAGACGGCAGTGCCGCTCCCTCCCTCTGCTATTCCGCCGATCAGCCCCCTAAATCTCAAAGAACTGAGAAAGCTGGTAACAGGGCAGGGCGCCGGTAGCAATACTTGGGTCGTCGATGGCTCCCGGACAGAAAGCGGTCTCCCGTTGCTGGCGAACGACTTGCACCTTGCTCTGCACCTGCCCTCCATCTGGTTCGTGCAGCATCTCGATAGCCCGACGCTCAAGGCAGCAGGACTGACGGCGGTGGGTATGCCGGGAATCATCGTCGGCCACAACGAGCACGCAGCGTGGGGCACCACGGCGGGTTACGCCGACGTGCAGGATCTTTACATCGAGGAGCGCGTGGAGATGGGGGATGGCAAAGCTGCCTTCCGCTGGGGAGAGATGGTCCTGCCCGCAACGGTGCTGGAGGAGCGCATCCACGTCAGAGGGCGTGAGCGCCCGGTGCCACAACGGGTCATCATCACCCGCCACGGCCCGCTCATCTCCGATCTGTTGCCTGACGAGCCACGCGACCTGTCGCTCCGTTGGTCGATCGAGGAACCGGATGATCCCATAGCTGCGATTCTTGCGATGAACCGCGCTGCCACATGGGATGCGTTCCGTGCGGCACTAGCAGACCACGGCGCGCCCCCGCGGATCTTCTGTTGGGCGGGGCGCGATGGCACGACCGGATGGATCATGGCGGGGCGCATACCGATCCGGCAAGGGATACAGGGTTTGGTGCCTCTCGACGGCAGCACCGGTGAGAACGAATGGCTCGGCTACATCCCACTCAACGAACTCCCCCAGGACATACGTCCTGATTCTGGCTACTTCGTCCACGCCAACGACCGTCCTGTTGATGAGAGCTACCCCCATTACCTCGGTGTGGACTTCTTCCCCGGCTACCGCGCTGCTCGCATCCGGGCACTCGTCGAAGGTCGCGCGACCCATGACGCGAATAGCTTTCGGGCGATCCAGATGGATGTGTACGCCTACCCGGAGCACCGCCTGGCACAGCTTGTCGGTGAGCTACCCGTGCTGACTGGCTCGCTCCACATCGCCCAGCGCTACTTCCAAGAGTGGGATGGACGGATGACGTTGGACAGCGTTGCTGCCACCATCGCCCACTACCTCTTCCACAACGTGCGCCACAGGCTCGTCAGTGGAGAACTGGCCTCCTGGACGGCGCGGTGGGAGGGGAAAGTGGTCGAGCCAGAGCTCCATAGCGTCCTGCCACATGCCTTCAATAGCTGGGCCTGGGTCCTCGCACGTCTTGATGACCCGGACCATCCCTGGTGGAGTAGGGGAGGTACCCAGCGCCGTGAGAGCCGTGACGAGATTCTCATCCTGGCGCTCCAACAAACCTTGGAGGAGCTAGGCAAGCGGTGGGGCAACGACCCCAGTCGTTGGACGTGGGGCCGCGTGCACCAGCGCACACTCGAGCATCCCCTCGGCGTGATTCCCCTGGTTGGCAGGGCGTTCAATCGTGGCCCCTTCCCTCTGCCCGGGAGTGCCTTCTCCCCCAACACGGACTTCAGCGTCGTCCAGCGCTATCAAGAGAGCGCACCAATCGGTGCCGGTGCTCGCCTGATCGCCGACGTCAGCGATTGGGACACCTATCGTCTCTCGCTTGCAGGTGGCAACAGTGGTCACCCCGCCTCCCCACACTACGCCGACCTCCTGCCCACCTGGCTCGACGGAGATCTCGTTCCCCTTCCCTGGAGCCGCGACGCGGTCGAACAAGCGGCGGCGGGCACCCTGCGCCTCCTTCCTGCCTGAGTGAGCGTCGCGACAGCCGTAGTTGCCCTTGTTCCAAGCATACTGACGTGCTATAGTTGCGCGATTTCCTGCAGGGAGGCTTTCTGGTATCGGTGGGCGAAGATGGCGCGACGGGGAGTTGTGCTAAACTTTCATTCCGTCCGTGACAGAGGAACAGGAGGCGATGATGGCAAGCACACCCAGTGAAAAAACGGAAGAGGTGGTCGAGAAGCCGGTACGCCACATGACCTTTGACGAGTGGTTTGCGTGGGCACCGGACAGCCGCATCACCGAATGGGTGGATGGGGAGGTGATTGAGTTGTCGCCGATACATGAGAAGCATGATTCGATATTTCGGTGGTTGATAGTCGTGCTAGAGCTTTTCTTGGAGGAGCAACCACTCGGTGTTCTACGAACGGCTCCTTTTGTTCTCAAACTGACCGAGTCACGCCGCAGGCGGGAACCAGATTTGATGTTTATTGCAGTGGGGCAAGAGGATCGTATCCACCCTACCTATATTGAAGGGCCAGTTGATGCCGTGTGGGAGATCATTTCGCCAGAGAGTGCGGAGCGAGATCGGAACGACAAATTTCTTGAGTATCAAAAAGAAGGAATATCAGAATACTGGCTGATCGATCCTCATCAGGAGCGGCTGGAACTGTATCATCTGGACGAAAACGGAAAGTACCAAGCGGTAGCGCTATGCGAGGGCAAATTGAAATCTTCTGCCATCAAAGGGTTCTATCTCCGTCCCGAGTGGCTCTGGATGGATCCGAAGCCACGCTCGCTCGATGTCCTCCACGAAATGAAAGTCCTGTAGTATAAAACTATTGAGTCCCCGTTACATTCCATGAATGATCAACGAACTCGACTGATTCTTGGTACGGCTGTTAGTCTCCTTTTGTTGCTTTGGGTCTTTTGGCGCACCGATTGGGAGGAGGTCCTGCTCCGGCTGTGGGAGGCCGACCCGATGATGTTGCTGGCTGCCTTCCTGGCGGTTGCGGTTGGCGTGGCACTGCGCGCGTGGCGCTGGGGCATCATGCTGGAGCCGGAGGACAGGGAACGCTCCTTTGTTACCCTGTTCGACATCGTAAATGTGGGCTACCTGGCCAACAATCTTCTCCCGGCCCGTCTTGGCGACCTGCTACGAGCGTACCTAGCGAGGGAGTGGACGCAGGTCTCTCTTCCCTTTGCCCTCTCGACGACGGTGGTGGAGCGGGTGCTGGATACGCTGGTCGTGGTCGTCATGCTCTTTGGGGTTTTACCCTTCCTGCCGGTGCCACCCCTTGCCGCGCGTACCGGACTGCTCGTGGGCATCCTTTTCTTTACGGGAGGCGTTCTACTGGGCGTGGCGGCATGGCAGCGGGAGCGGAGTGAAAGCTTGCTTCGCGTGCTCCTGCGACCGTTGCCGATAGATGAGACAGTGTGGGGACCCCGTCTCGTCGCGCTGCTGGATGGCTTTGCATTGGTGCGACAGCCGGGGCGTCTCGCGCGGGTATTACTCAGCACGGCGATCATCTGGGTGGTGTCTATCTCATCCTACTGGTTCACCTTCCGCGCCTTCGACCTGGTCGACCTGGGGCCGTTCAGCGCGGCCTTTGTCATCAGCCTAGCTGCGTTGGGTATGGCAGCGCCGAGTGGGCCGGCAGCGGCGGGTACCTTCGATGCGGCCGCCGCGGGGGCGCTGATCGTGCTGGGTGTAGCCACGGATCTGGCAGGGGGGATAGCGGTGATCCTGCACGCGATCAATTTTCTCGTCGTCACAATACTTGGCCTGTGGACAATGGGGCGGCGCGGGTTGTCGTTGAGCGGCTTGACGGAGCGAGCAGAAGAGGTTGAACAGCTAAATGTCGGCACGCTAGAACATTGACGAAGGATGGATGTATGGCAAGGGTGCTGATTACCGGTGGCGCCGGATTTATCGGATCGAATCTGGCGCACCGCTTGCTACAGGAAGGGCACGAACTCACGATCTTCGATAACCTCTCCCGCTCGGGTGCCCGTAGTAACATTCGGTGGCTCCGGGAGCAGTTTGGTGAGGCAGCTTTCCGCCTGACCGAGGCGGATCTGGTCGATTTCGATGCGCTGCAGCGCGCCACTGAAGGGGCAGAACGGATCTACCATCTCGCTGGTCAGGTGGCGGTAACAACCTCCGTGCGTGATCCGCGCTCCGATTTCGAGGACAATGCGTTGGGGACCTTCAATGCGTTGGAGGCAGCACGGTTGGTCGGTGCGGATCCCATCTTCCTCTATGCTAGTACGAACAAGGTGTATGGTGGGATGGAGGATATCGAGATCGTCGAACGAGAGAATCGCTATGCTTACGCCCACTTCCCGCGCGGTATCCCGGAGAGTATGCAGTTGGATTTCCACTCCCCCTACGGCTGCTCCAAGGGTGCCGGTGACCAGTACACGCGCGACTACCATCGAATCTATGGTCTGAGGAGTGTCGTGATGCGGCAATCTTGCATCTATGGTCCTCGTCAAATGGGTATTGAGGATCAGGGCTGGGTAGCATGGTTTATCATCGCCGCACTGAAAGGTCGGCCAATCACCATCTACGGTGACGGAAAGCAGGTGCGAGATATCCTCTACATCGATGATCTGCTCGACGCCTATGATACGGCGGTGGCGCAGATCGATCGGGCGGCGGGTCAGGTCTACAATGTGGGTGGCGGTCCAGAGAACACCCTTGCGATCTGGAGCGAATTTGGCCCGCTTTTAGAGGAGGTGATGGGACGCCCCATCCCAGTCTCCTACGCTGATTGGCGGCCTGGCGACCAGCATGTCTACATCTCAGATATTGATAAGATTCGTCGTGACCTGGGGTGGACGCCCAAGGTGGGGGTGCGCGAGGGCATCACCCGCCTCCACAATTGGATACGTGAGCACCAGCACCTCTTTGATCATCTGTAATTGTGGTGATTCAGTCCGAGAGGTGCCCGGCGCTTCCATTGAGCGTGTGCTCGTACGGGTATCTCTCCCAAAAGTGCCGGGCACCTGAGTAGCAACCTGTAATTATGAAAATTCTCTTTGCAATGACCTATTACCGCCCATATGTGAGCGGTCCAATCATCTACGTTGAAAATCTGGCCCACGAACTCATCCAACGCGGTCACGAGGTGACGATCCTGACGTCCCATTACGATCCTGGACTCCCGCGGGAGGAGGTGATGGAAGGGATCTCTATCGTTCGGGTGCCCGTTCTCTTCCGCATCTCGAAGGGTGTTATCATGCCTACCTTCTTCGCGACGGCGTGGCGGTTGATCGCCGGGCACGACGTGGTGGCGATCCAGGTGCCGCAGTTTGAGGCACCCCTCCTGGCGCTACTGGCCCTGTTGCAGGGTGTGCCTGCGACGATGACCTATCATTGCGACGTGCAGCTACCGAAGGGTTGGTTCAACCGCCTCGTGGATCGCGTGGTGCTTGCCGGGAACTTCCTGTCGGCGCTGCTGGTTGACAGGATCATCGCCTACACCCGTGACTATGCTCTGCATAGTCCTCTGATGAGCCGCTTCCTTCAGAAAGTCGAGGTCATCCCGCCACCCGTCCATATGCCCGCGCCAAGGGAAAGTGCCGTGGCAGGCTTCCGCGCCCTACACGATCTGGAAGGGAAGAAGGTTGTCGGCATCTGCGCGCGTTTTGCGACGGAGAAAGGATTCGAGCATCTGGTTGGCGCGATACCGCTCCTGCTCGAGGAGTTCCCCGAGCTGCGCATCCTCCACGCAGGTGAGTTCGAGAATGTCATTGGCGAGCAGGAGTACCGGGAGCGCCTCCGGCCGATGCTGGAGCGGTACAGGGAGAACTGGATCCCACTTGGCGTGCTGGGTGGGGAGGAGTTGGCGGCCTTCTTTGCAGCCTGTGATGTCACGGTGCTGCCCAGCCTCAACCGTACCGAGAGTTTTGGCTTCGTGCAGATCGAGTCGATGTTGAACAGGACCCCGGTCGTGGCCTCGAACCTGCCGGGTGTCCGCGTTCCCGTGCAGAGGACCGGCATGGGGTTGGTTACGCCCATTGGCGATACGGAGGCGCTAGCCCTCAACATTGCAGAGGTCTTGCGCCATCCCAGCACGTTCCACGCGCCTCGCGAGGCGATCGAGGCGGAATTCTCCGCCCGTCGCACGGCGGCCGAATACCTGGCACTCTACCAGCACCTTCTCGAGCAAAAGAGGGCGGGACGTTTCAGAGGTATCACGCAAGTCGCGCTTCTTCTGTTCGGCCTGCTCGCCTTCGTCGTCATGCTCCTCTGGCCGGCAGAATCGGATCGGTAGGAGATCGGGGAAGCTATGGATCATCGGTCGAGCCACTCCGTCGTCGCCTCTGGCCGCGATTACCTGGACGAGCATATTCGTGATGTGCCTCTCTTCCGTGCCCTGCTCCGTGCCGTGGAGTGCCGCCTCTTCGAGGAGGCCGGGCCGTTGCCGGAGCCTGTACTAGACCTGGGCTGCGGTGACGGTCATTTTGCGAGCGTGGCGTTTAGCAAGCCGCTCTTCGCGGGCCTAGACACAGATGAGGCGATGGTGCGCGAGGCACGCTGGCGTGGCGCCTATTACCTTCCGATCGTCGCGAGTGCCACCGCGGCGCCTTTCCCCGATATGTTCTTCAACTCCGTCGTCGCCAACTGCGTGATCGAGCATATTCCCGATATAGAGGCTGTCTTGGGCGAAGCTTCACGTGTCCTGCGCCGGGGCGGGCGCTTCGTCTTTGGTGTGCCGAGCGAGCATTTCGCGGATATGCTGCTGGGCGTCTCGTTGCTCTCTCGACTTGGGTGGGAGGAGGCCGGACAGGTGTATGGGGACTGGTTCAACGTGCATTCCCAACACTTCCATACGGATCCACCAGAAGTATGGCTCGACCGCCTGCACCGTCACGGCTTCGAGGTCGAACACCACGAGTACTATATCTCCGACGTGCCACACCAGATCTTTGACGTGCTCCACTACGTCAGCGTGCCGCGCCTCATCAGCCGCAAGCTCACTGGCCGCTGGACTGCCTTCCACAACCCGATCAGCCAAACTGTCTTCGACGCGATCCTCCGTCCCTTCTATCGCGAGCCCACGCCAGAGAAGGGAGCCTACCTCTTCTTCCATGCACGCAAGCGCAGCGCGTGAAACAGACAGCGTGTTCTCTGGTTATTCAATCTACAAATGGGTAGTTGCTTCCCAATCACCAGGATGGTAGAATGGGAAAAGTCGTACTCTATACAAAAAAAGTGATCGTAGTACTAAGGAGGCAGTAGGCATGGCAGAACGAGTCAAAGTCGGTATCAACGGTTTTGGTCGGATCGGGCGGCAAGTGTACAAGGCCATCTACGAGAATTACCAGGATGTGATGGATGTCGAGGCGATCAACGACCTGATGGATGTCGAGACCAACGCCCACCTGCTCAAGTACGATTCGACCTATGGACCATTCCCCGGTGAGGTGGAGGTGCGTGAGGGCGACATCTACGTCGACGGGGAGAAGCTGAAGAGCTACGCCGAGCGCGATCCTGCTAGTCTACCCTGGGGGGATTTGGGGGTCGACATCGTCGTAGAGTCGACGGGCGTTTTCCGCACGCGCGATAAGGCAAGCGCCCACCTAGATGCCGGGGCGAAGAAAGTGATCATCTCCGCACCAGCGAAGGGGGTCGATCTGACGGTGTGCCTCGGGGTAAACGAGGAACAATACGATCCTGAGAATCACCACGTCATCTCGAATGCGAGCTGCACCACCAACTGCCTCGCTCCGGTGGCGAAGGTGCTGCATGATTCATTCGGTATCAAGCACGGACTGATGTCCACGATCCACGCCTATACCAACGACCAGCGCATTCTCGACCTGGCCCACAAGGATCTGCGCCGGGCGCGCTCGGCCGGGATGAACATCATCCCGACGACGACAGGGGCGGCCAAAGCAGTCGCGTTGGTCCTACCCGAGTTGGAGGGCAAGCTCGATGGCATGGCCTTCCGCGTGCCGGTGCCGACCGGCTCGGTCGTCGACCTCATCGCCACTTTGGAACGGGATGCCACCGTGGAAGAGGTGAACGGCGCGTTCCGCGCGGCGGCGGAGGGTGGTGGCTGGCTTGGTGAGGTGCTCGGTTACTCCGAGGAGCCCTTGGTCTCCAGCGATTATATTGGTAACCCGAACTCTTCGACTATCGACGCGCAGTCTACTACCGCGATCGGCGGTAACGTGGTCAAGGTTGTCTCCTGGTACGACAACGAGTGGGGCTACTCAGTGCGTGTCGCCGACCTGATCTACTACATCTCTGGTGCGGGCGAGAACGGCGGCGAGATATAAGCAAGGAGCGCACGAAAAGGCAGTATAGGAATATGCCCGGCGCTCCTGGAGCGCCGGGCATCTCTTTTTGTCCCCGTTACCCCTCCGCGTGCATCCGCTTTCGATATTGCTTGTAGAGGAAGTAGCCGAGCCTGGAGTAGGGATAGTCAAAGGCACCGGGGTACTTGACGACCTGACCGCCAAAGCCCTGCTTGAAGCGGTAGACGCCCCACAGGCCCCCCTCCCCGTATTCCTCCACCTCGCCGTCAACTGGTACCTCGGGAGGAATACCCCAGAAATCATACCAGTGGCATCCCTCCGTGCGCGCCCATCGGATCGCTGCCCACTGGAGGGCATGATTCGGCATGCGGTTGCGCTCCTCGTTGGAAGAGGCACCGTAGAGATAGGTTGCGCGCTTGCCAACCCGCACCACGATGATTGCAGCCAGCGGCCGGTTCTCGTACTCCGCGATGAAGAGACACGCACGGTCAGGTTGAAAGGCGGCCCACATATCCTCGTAGTAGCCGCGCGGGCGGGTGGCAAAGTCGTTCCGGGTGCCAGTGGTGGCGGTCAGGTTATGGTAAATATCGAAATCTTCGGCACCGCCCGTGCGTACCTTCACCTCCTTGCGTCCCGATAGGCGGATGTTGTACCGCCACTTAGAGTGCATCTGCATGAGGATCTCCTCCTCGGGCGGTCGGATGTCGAGCACGATGGTGGCACTCGGCTGGATCGTCGTGATAGCCTCCCGGAAGCGCAAGCTTTTTAACCGCTCCTCTCCCTCTGTCGGCAACGGCCAGTTCGGCTCTACGGTGAGCAGGAGCGCGCCCTCGGCTCGGCAGAGCTGATGTACCTCATTCAACAACGTCGCGAGTAACGACCGGTCATCGTCCGGCAAGATAGGGCCGCGGGGGATATAGGCAAACGAGCGGCCTAATGGCAGGGGGCGGAAGAGCACCTGCGCCCCAGCGGCAAGCACGCCATCCCGTCTCACTGCCACACGCCGTGCCCGCCAGCCCCACTTCTCCTTGAACTCCCCCCACGCGGCACTCTGCAGGAAGCTGCCGAGCGGCTCGTTCGCCACGAACCCTTCCCACACTGCGTCGGGGATCGCCGTCGTGGTCTGATAGGTTGATGTTGTAGCTGTTCTATTCATACCGTTGACGATGATAGCAAAGAAACGAAGAGAGGAAAGTGTAGAGGGTATATTCGGGCGGCATATATATTGCTACCAAACGCGGTAGCAAGGGCTGTGTCGAGGAGGATGCAGCGAAGCGATAAAGGCCGTGAGGTGAGTCGTAAGCTGGCTCGCTGATAGGACAACTTTGAAGAAAGGAAGAATATTATGGCGGAACGTGAAAATCAGACGGGTCGTGAGTTGGATGCCGACAAGGTTGCGGAGAAGATTCGGCAGGACATGAGGGAGGCAGCTGATACGGCCGATAGGAAGGTTGACCAGGCTGCGGATACAGCTAGGCAGAAGGTCGATCAGGCGGCAGACACGGTGAAACAGAAGAGTGACCAGGCGGCTACCACGGTGCAGCAGAAGACGGACGAGGCGGCGAACAAGGTCCAACAGACGGCTGACCAAGCCGCGAGCAAGGCCGAAGGTCAGATGAGCAGTACAGACAGAGCCAGGGAGCAGGCGGATCGCGCAACCGGCCAGGCACAGCAGAAGGCGCAGCAGGCTACAGATAAGGCCACGGAGCAGGTGGATCGCGCAGCCGAACAGGCGCGTCAAGGTGCCGACCAGGTGGTGAGCAAGGCCCAGAAGCAAGCACACCAGGCTGTCGACACGGCGACGGCGCAGGCGGAGCAGATGCTTACCAACGTTCAGCAGCAGGCATCTGCGATGGTGTCGAGCCAACTGGATCAAGCGTCGTCACAGGTGGATAGTGTGGCAATGGCCCTGCAGGCAGCCACCGAGGAGCTGCGTAACCAGAACCAGAGCAACCTTGCGCAGTATGCCGAACGAGCGGCGAATCAACTGGACGGTGTAGCGAATTATCTGCGACAGGGCGACTTGAACCGTATCATCCAAGATGCGGAGGATTTTGCTCGCCGTGAGCCGGGACTCTTCGTCGGGGGTGCTCTCGCAGCTGGAATCCTCCTGTCTCGTTTCCTCAAGAGTTCTCCACCTCGCCAACAACGTGGCAGGTATCGGGGAGGCGCCCGTGGCGAACAAGGGTATGAGTACGGGTACCCGTCATATCGATCAGACTCCGACTACGAAACGAAGCGTGACCGAGCGCGCCAGTCTGGTTGGAGGGAGGAAGAGCAGTACGGAACAACCTAGTCAGGGGCCCTGAACGCTCCATAGTATACTCCCCGAGCGCGTTTTAACTCAGAGTGACGTAGAACAGGAGGAACAAAGATGCCAGAGAGAGATGTGGAATCGGATGATGTGATTGAGGTGGGTCGTGAGGACCGAACGATGTCGACAGACGACGTCGCGGTTTACGACACCTCTACTAT
>JALZCF010000639.1 GCA_030863245.1 Chloroflexota bacterium | reverse complement strand
CCCATCCCCCCAAACAAGCACCACCGACACGAGACAGCCAGACACGCCCAAACAAAAAGAGTCTGCCACGTAAGCAGACTCTTCTTCCTCACAACAGACTTGCCTAACGCACGATCGACACCGTTGTCACAAACGGAAAACAGGGGGTGTTGGGGAAAACATAATCTCCAGTCTCCAGTCTCCAATCCCGTTATGGGGTAAGATAATCCTTCAACCGCCGTGCCCGGCTAGGATGGCGCAGGCGGCGTAGCGCCTCGCCCTCGATCTGGCGGATGCGCTCTCGCGTGAGGCCAAACTTCTGACCTAACTCTTCAAGTGTGTGCGCGCGCCCGTCGACGAGACCGAAGCGCAGGCGCAGAATCCGCGCCTCACGTGGGCTAATGGTCGACAGAGCGTTCTCCAACTCCCTCTTTAAGAGATCCTGTGTCGCCGTAGCAGTCGGGGTTGGGGTATCCTCGTCCTCGATGAAGGAACCCAGCTCGCTATCCCCCTCCTCGCCAACTGGCTTCTCGAGTGAGAGCGGACGACGGCTGATGCGCAGCATCCAGCGGACCTTCTGCGGTGAGAGATCCATCTCGGTCGCGATCTCCTCAGGCGTCGGCTCGCGACCGAGCGTCTGCTCGAGCTCGCGGCTCACTCGGTAGAGCTTGCGGATGCGGTCACTCATGTGGACCGGCACGCGGATCGTACGTCCCTGATCGGCAATGGCGCGCGTGACAGCCTGGCGAATCCACCAGGTGGCATAGGTGCTAAACTTGTAGCCGCGCTTGTAATCAAACTTATCGACTGCTTTCATCAACCCTAGGTTGCCTTCCTGGATCAAATCTAGGAACGGCACACCCTGTCCCATATACTTTTTTGCAATACTCACCACCAAGCGTGAGTTTGCTTTCGTGAGATGGTCCCGCGCCAGTTCGCCGAGGCGCACCTGGCGCTCTAGATGCGCTTTTTCATCTTCGTCGGCATACTCGCCCTTTTCTAACTTTTTCTGGGCCTCGCGTCCCTCTTCGAACTGCCTCGCCAGCTCAACTTCCTGCTCCGCCGTCAGAAGTGGCACACTGCCGACCTCGCGTAGGTAGAGGCTCACTGCGTCGTCGCTGTCGATCCCTGTCAGGTCAAAAATCGGGCTCTCCGGGGTATGATCGACCAGCTCATCCTTTTCCGGTTCCTCTTCCTCCTCGCGCGCTTCCAAAAGCGTACGCGCCTTATCCGCAACCTTTGCCTCGGCGCTCTTTGCCTCTTCTTCACTCTGATAGAGTTGAATCCCCTGATCCTCTAGTTGGATGTAAAGGTCCTCCAGCTCGGCAAGATGGTCCTCCGGATCGGGAAAAACAGTCAGGACATCGCTGGATAAGAGATATCCTTGCTTTTGAGCCTTGTCAAGCAGATCCTCTGCCGTCTGCAACTCAACTACCTGATTGGTGTCTGTCATTCATCACCTCCAATCGTTGGTCCCACGCGCATTCACTCCACTAAAGATTCCACTCATGTGGCGGATTTGGGAGTGAGGGGGGAGCGGGCCCATTCATGGTGTTGTCTGACTCATGAGGGCCAGGGCATGGTTAGTATGGTAGCATGATAAACGGGCCATGACGGCCCGCAAGTTTTCTCTAAGTTTATGACACTTAGCGTAGGAAAATCAACGTGGGCAGTATAACACACACTTTTCTGCAAAGTCAACCCTCTTTCAAAACTTTGTCCGAATTCCCGCTTCATGGTATCCTAGATGTTTATTAAGCCGAGCCTAGTCCACAATCAAGGCACCTTCTCGGGAACCTCGGGAACCTCTATCCACTCTCCACTCGAATCACTCCCCCTCCGCCCTTGCCTACTTCCGCCTTTGACTCACTCCGCACTCCGCATTTGAATCACTCCGCCTTCTGAGCAATCAATGTGCCCCGGCGCACTCCGACCTACCTTTTCCTTACCGCCTTCCCCTGATCAACCTTACAATCGCCCACAGGGAGGCCAGGAGCATGACGGGGGAGGCGTAGGAAAGCGGCCCTTCTTCATCTCTCATGACGTACCAGCCCACGCTGAACATCATCATCATCATCGTATCTGTCAGTCGGTTGACAGCACCCTCTATGCCGGCCATGCCCTCCACGAGCGGCAAGTTTGCCTCATCTATCAATTCCCCATCCTCGACGCGGCGTAGGAGATGCTCCAGGCGACGGGGTAGGGTGAAGAGAATAAAGGCGAGCTCGCTCGCCTCGCGGGCGCTCTCCACTACCCGCGTCCCTGCCTCCGCCCCAACGAGTCGCCGTGCGAATGGCTGCAACTGGTCAACAGGGTTGAAGTTGGGATCGAGCCCCGTGGCGATACCGCCTAGGATGGAGAGGGTACGCCCGAGCCAGACAAAATCTTGTGGGATCTGGAAGGGGAACTCGTAGAGGAGGTCACGAAACTGGCGGCTGAGCTGCTCGATCTCGTCGAAGTCGACGGCTGAGAGCTCGGCCATCGTCAAGCCGTAGTAGCGATCAAACAAGGTTTCTAGGGCGAGAATCAGGGCACGGTTGTCTGCTTCTGGTAGCAGAAGGCCGAGTTCCTTGGCTGTGCGAACCAGTTCCGGGTAGTCACGGCGCACCGTGGCGATGACCATCCGTCGCATCAGGGAGCGGCTACGGTCAGAGATGTGTCCGACCGCGCCGAAATCGAGGAAGATCAGGTCAAAGGGGACACCCCGGCCCGCTGGCCTCGGCTCGTCAAGAGGACGAATGAAGAGGTTACCAGGGTGCGGATCGGCGTGAAAGAAGCCATCCTCGAAGATCTGCTTCAGGTAGGCCTGGAACACTTTCTGCGCCACCTCCGGCCGGCTGATACCCGCCCGTTCCAGTGCCGCGTAGTTGTTGATCTTGATGGCATCGATGCGCTCCAGCGTGAGCACGCGCAGGGTCGTCAGCTTCCAGTAGACGCGGGGCAGGTCGACGTGCGGGTCGTCGGCAAAGTTCTCCGCGAGCTGCTCTGCGTGCCGCCCCTCAGCGATGTAATCTAGCTCCTGTCGCAAGGTTGCCGCGAATTCCTCGAACAGGGCATCCAGGTTCGCACGGCGGCGGATAAAGGCGAAGCCTTTGAGGGAGTTCATCGCCCAGCGGAGCGCCTCCAGATCCACCTCGACAATGGCGCGAATCCCCGGACGCTGCACCTTCACGGCGACGAGCTCGCCACTCGGCAGGGTCGCGTCATGCACCTGACCCAGTGAGGCGGCGGCGCGCGGCGTGCGCGCGAACGTCGCATAGAATGCCTCGAGCGGCCCGCCCATCTCCCTGATGATCTGCGCCTCGATGGCGGACCATCCCACAGGTTGCACCTCGTCCTGCAGATCGGATAGGATCGCTGTGACATCGGGCGGGAGCAGGTCGGCGCGCGATGAGAAAAACTGCCCCAGCTTGATCCACACGCCTCCCATCTGCAGCGCAAACGCGCGGAACTCGCGCGCCCACCGCTGCCGGCGCTCTGACCTGTCCCGCACCAGAATGCCAAGATTCAGCCGGTGCGGGACGAAGAACTCCCACCACCAGATCTCTGCCAGCGTTCGTGCAAGATAGAAGGTGCTGGTCCAGAAGCGGCGACGCAGATCAGCCGAAGGAGGAAGGCGTTCCAACATCGGTAGCGAGCGTGCCTACAGCGCCTTGTACATGAAAAGGGCTACCTCGCGCCGCGCCACATCCTCATTGCTGTAAAAGTGCGTGTCCAACCCGGCAATGTGGAACCCGTGACGCTGGTAGAAGCGGATGGCAGGAACATTGTTCGTCTGGGTCTCTAGAACGAGCGCCCGGTATCCCTCCTCGATAGCCCACCTCGCAGCTCGCTTGAGCAACTCGCGGCCGACCCCGCGCCCTCGCCATGCTCGATCCACAAAAAGTGCCCAGATCAGCGCCGTGTTGCGCCACTCCTCTCCCTCCACCTCCAGCACCCCCACCAGCCGCCCCCCTGCCTCCGCCACCAACATCAGTACCGACTCCGCCCGCTCCAGCCGGAAGCGCGTCTGCTC
>JALZCF010000610.1 GCA_030863245.1 Chloroflexota bacterium | reverse complement strand
GAAGAGAACCACCCACAGTTCTTGCCCGTCGGCGCGTGTTGCGTACCCCACGCCCACCTCCCGCCAGGCGGGTCGGAGTAGGCTCTCCCGATGGATTTCATCTGCGAGGAAGAACGCCACTGCCTCGAGCGCGGTGCCGACTGCCCGGTTCTCTCCTATCCGCACGGCACCCGGATAGGTGCCATATCCGGCCTGCACGGCTCGCTCCTCTGGCGTGGGCTCGCCGCTCCCACTATGGCCGGCGTCCCCGCGCGTCGCGAGATCCTCCGCATGCCGTTGTGCCGCCTCCGCAAGCTGCTTGTTCCAGGCGAGTACGCCCACGTCATTGGCGAGGCGCGCCGCATTGACCAGCTCTCGCATCTCCTCACGACTTACGGGCGACTGCGCCCGCGCAGCTAGTGGGAGGAGCAAGAGGGGGAGAAGCAGCCCAAGTGCGATGAGAGATTGTTTTCTCATGGATGAGGGGATGCAATGTAGGCCAGCATGGTGGCATAGGGACGGAAGCCGACGCGCTCGTATACCCGGCCGGCACGCTCGTCGGCGGCAGGTTGTCGGTCCCGGCTCTGAAATGCGGCGCGTAGCTTCTCGAGTGGTTCGCGCTGATCGCCTGTAACGGGCTCATCGGGAATGGCGTAGTTGAAGTACGGAAAGGGGTCGCTAGGGTGGAAGAACAGCGTGAACGGGGGAATCGACACGGTCTCGTATTGCTGCTGGGCGCTGTGACGAAGGTAGGCTTGCAGGCGGGAGATCGGAATCATGATTTGTGTTAGCAGTGGTTAGTTTAAAAATGTGCCAAATGTGCCAAAATCGTGGTTTATTAGTCGGAGAAGGACGATTTTGGCACATTGACATAATACGGGAATGTGGTCGCCTTACCGGCGTGTTGGTCTGTTGCCCTAGTATAATAGAGATCGATTGAAGAATGTTCCAAATGTTCCGAAATTGGCTTTTTTTAGTCGGAAAAGTGCGATTTCGGAACATTGACAAAATGGTGCTGCGTGCGGTTGTTGTCGTCTCGTCTGTCGGTTGGGGACGTTTCGCAGCGATGCGATGGGAGCTGTAGGAGCTGCAGGAGCTATGGGAGTTCACAGGTTTGCCCCTTCTTGTTTGTTAGGGATCAGTCAAGCTTAGTACGTGTTGGGAAAGATGACCTGCTGTCACAGCGTTACGTTCAACCGGATGCCGATAGTATACACGAGGGGTGCGACAGATTCTGTATTGGGCGAGGTGTGCGTCACCTTTGCTTCCCACCCCCCGCTCCACGGACGCAGGTTGTGCATGTCCTTAAAGATCGCGTAGAATGCGTAAGGGGGAGGTGAGCAGTGAACCGTGAGACACCAGTGCTTTGAATGATGATGCCAGATGCTTTGGAGCCGTGGGTCCCGTTCGTACTGGCGTTTGGAGCGTTGGGCATCGCCTATCGTCTCGTGACGGGAGTGACGGTTGCTCTCTTCTATCGTCTCACGCACCACACAACCCTGTCGATGTTGCTCTATGCGCTGTTTGTGTGGCCGGGGACGGTGGTCCATGAGTTTGCGCATTGGTTGGTGGCAGGCCTCCTTGGCGTTCGAGCGGGTTTTCCGCACTTGATACCGAGCAAGGTGGACAGCCGAGGTCGTATGGTGCTCGGTCACGTCCGTGTCGAGCGGACGGATTTTGTGCGGGGCTCGTTGATTGGCATGGCGCCCTTTCTTTTCGGTAGTGCCGCGGTGGCGCTCCTCGCGCGTCATGCCTTTGCCTTGCCTATCCCGGCCATCGAGGAGCTCAGTGTTCAAAGTCTCTCCGCTCTTCTCTACGCACTGCCCACGATCCTTAGTGTCCCTGATGCGTGGCTTTACCTGTACATACTCTTTGCCATCGCGAACGGGATGATGCCGAGCCCAAGCGATCGCGAGGCATGGCCGGCCCTCCTCCTCTTCGTGCTGCTCGTCGGCGCGCTCCTCTTCTTTGTTGTTGGGGTGCGGCAGATACCGGAAGCGGTCGCTCTCTGGGGATTGCGCGCCTCGACGTGGCTAACCTTTGCCTTCATCATCACCATCGTCTTGGATGGGCTGCTGCTTCTTGTGCTCTGGCCGCTTGAGCGGCTGCTGTGGATGGCGGGCCGATAGCGGTGGGAGGAGGACCGTATTAGTCATGGCCTATTTGCTGCTTATAATTGGGCGGCGATTGGGATCTTATATGAGTCTCACCGCAACGGCGTGGAAATTGCTGGCGTAACGTTTTAGGCGGCGGTGTGTTTTAAGAAGAGAAGTTAGTATAGCGAGGCGGCCCTGGAGGTACCATCGGGCCGCTGATTGCTGTCGGGCACGTGCCGCAGCTTGAGGTTTTTGGATCGATAGTTACGCCGTATTGATGCTTTAAGGGAATTGGTAAGAGGGCATATCATGCGCACGTACGCGCACATTCGTGGATGGGGGAAGTACGTCCCCGACAAGGTGATGACAAACGATGAGATCGCGCGCGTTGTGGATACGAGCGACGAGTGGATCCGCACGCGCACCGGCATTGCCGAGCGGCGCATCGCAGGCGAGGAGGATACCACCACCTCCATGGCCTTCAAGGCGGGAATGACGGCACTCGCGGTTGCAGACCGGAATCCAGCGAGGGTTCAGCTCATCATCGTCGCCACCATGACACCGGATCGTGTCATGCCCTCTACGGCCTCATCCGTGCAGGATATGCTAGGCGCGGAGAGAGCGGCTGCGTTCGACCTGAACGCGGCCTGCTCGGGTTTCGTCTATGCCTACAGCGTCGCCAGCCAACTGATCCAGAGTGGCGCGTACCAGAACGCGCTCGTCATCGGTTCGGATGCGATGTCGCACATGCTGGATTGGAACGATCGTAGCACCTGTGTCCTCTTCGGGGATGGCGCGGGCGCCTTCTACCTGGAGGCGGACGAGCAGCCGGGGGGGATGCTCTCTTTTGACCTGGGTTCTGACGGCTCTGGCGCCGACCTGTTGACTGGTCCCGTGGTGGGGAACTCCTACCAGCCGCTCTGCGGCGAGGGCCTCCGGCTTCATACGCTTGAGATGAATGGTCGCGCGGTCTACCGCTTCGCCACGCGGATCATGGGGCGCGCGGCGGACGCGGCGATCCAGAAGGCGGAGCTGACCCGCGAGGAGATCGGGCTCTTCATCCCGCATCAGGCCAACATCCGCATCATCGAGGCGGCCGCCAAACAGTTGTCGCTGCCCATGGAGAAAGTCTACGTCAACATCCACCGCTACGGTAACACCTCCGCCGCCTCGATTCCCGTGGCGTTCTGTGAGGCCGTGGAGGAGGGGCGTCTCCAGAAGGGCGACAACGTGGTCGTCGTTGGCTTTGGGGGTGGTCTCACCTGGGGGGCAGCCGTGATCAAGTGGATGGCAGAACCGGTCCAGTTGGAGCAGCGAGGCACTCGTGCTACGCGTCGCTGGCTCCGCTACCAGCGTGCTCGCCTTGGATCGCTCCAGAATCGTATGGGCCATGTCGTGGACGAATGGGTCGAAACCGGGGCCCGAATCGTCGAGAAGCAGACGCGCAAGAAAGAGTAAGGTTCCGCGCTGTTGGAATAGTTGTTGCTCCACTGTCTTTCGCCTCGCCATTCCATATATTGTACGATTGGCTCTCTCATGACAGTGCGACAACGCAAACCCGAACGGTCACTAGGTGTTCTCATCCTGCTCCTCGCAGGACTTGCTTTGTTTCTCAGCGGTTGTGCCAGGGAGACGGGGCCTATTCGTGGAGAAGGAGCGGAGGTACCTGTCGTACCAACCTCGACCCCCACGCCTGAGCTTCCTACTGCCACGCCCGCTGCCACCCAGCCTCCCATCAGCGTACGAACCGCGACGGTTGCAGAAACGTGGCCTCCCGCAAACGAGAGCCCCGTTGCTCCCACGGAGACAGCCGCTATGGCTACGGATACTCCCGCTGCTGCCACGGAGGCTCCTGCTACGCTAACGGCGACTCCCACTGCTGTCATCGAGACTCCTATTCCTGCTCCCGCTTCCCCTATGGCTACCGTAACGCTGGAGGCGACAGCTACTCCAACCCTGGAAGCGGAAGGGGAGGAAGTGGCGACGAGACCAACGCCTGAGGAGACAGACACGCCGTTGCCAGAAGCTACGGCCACACCGACATTGGAAGCGACGGCTACTCCGTCAGAGGCGACGTCGACGCCTGAAGCCGAGGAAGTATCGACGAGACCAACCCCCGAACCTACGGCCACGCCAACGTTAGAAGCGACACCCACGTCGACGTCCACGCCTACGATCACCCCCACATCGACGTCCACGCCTACAATCACCCCCACGTCGACGTCCACGCCTACCATTACCCCGACCATAGAGACAGCGACTCCGACGCCTACCGCGACCGCTACGCCGACAGTGGAGGCAGAGGAGATGACAGTCACGGCGACGGTCACGGCAACAGCCACAGCGACCGAAGAGCAGGTCCTTCGTGCTGCGTCCGCCGATCTCATCAACCAGGAGGGTGATGTGGTGGGCCAGGCCACCCTTCGGCGCACCGAAGAGGGTGCTATCACAATCTGGGTCGAGGTCAGCAGCTTGGACGTGGCGGACGGCGAACGAGGACTCCACATTCACGAGATAGGTGAATGTGAACCACCGGATTTCACCTCTGCCGGCGGGCATTTCAACCCGACCGATGCATCGCATGGATTCCTCAGTGAAGAGGGGCCACACGCGGGCGATCTGCCAAATATCTACGTCTCGGATGGTAGTGCCGACTATGAGACGACGACCAAACGGATCACGTTGGTATCTGGCGAGAGTGCGATCTTGGATGAGGATGGCAGCGCCCTAGTGATCCACGCTCAGCCTGATGATTACCTCACGGACCCGGCAGGAAACAGCGGTGACCGGATAGCTTGTGGCATCATCACGCCCACTCAACTGGAGGAGGTGGAAGCGACGCCGACGCCGGAAGAGGCCGAGACATTGACGCCTACGGCGACAGCCACGCCTCGCGGTGAAGGGGCGGAAGCAACCCCAACTCCAGAGGAGGGCGAGGAACTCATTGCCACGCCGTCGCCCGCGCCAACGCGCACGCCGACCGCAAGGTCGACGGTAGAAGCAGAGCGCACAGTCACCAGGCAAGCGCAGGGGACTTGGACTCAGGGTGCGCCGATGCCTACGGCTCGCTCCGAGATTGCGGCAGCAGTGCTAGATGGACGTATCTACGTGGCAGGTGGATTGGATACCGAGGGGAATCCGCTGGCGGCATTCGAGGTATACGATCCGGAGGACGACAAATGGGAGGTCGCACCATCCATGCCCGTAGCCCTCCATCATCTAGGGGTTGCGGCCCAGGAGGGGCGAGTCTATGTGTCGGGTGGCTACCGCGGCACGCGTTTCAGACCAAATGTACGTGGGGCCTGGGTCTACGATCCCGAAACGGAGCGTTGGAGCGAGATCGCGGCTATGCCAGCACCGCGGGCAGCTCACGTGATGGTGCCGCTGGACGGAAAACTCTACGTGGTAGGTGGGGTCGGACCGGAACCCACAGCGGTTTGGGCATACGATCCCGAGAGCGATAGCTGGGACGAGACGCTGGCGCCGTTGCCCACGCCCCGGGAGCACCTATCGGCGGCGGTGACCGATGGCAAGCTGTACGTCATCGGAGGGCGATGGTCCGGTATTGGCAACCTTGATACGGTGGAGGTCTATGATCCGGCAACCGATGAGTGGATGACGTTGCCCGCGATGCCGACCCCACGTGGCGGCCTTACAGCGGCAGCACTCGACGAGCAGATTCATGTGACAGGCGGCGAGGCGTTCGAGCCATCACGGACCTTTGGCGAACACGAGGTATACGATGTGACGCGCGAGCGTTGGTTTGCCTTACCCGACCTACCCACACCACGCCATGGTCTTGCTTCGATAGGGCTGGATGGGCGCTGGTATGTCATCGGCGGGGGGCCAGAGGCTGGCCTCTCGGTGAGTGATGTGGTCGAGATTTACACCGTTGATTCAGAAAGGAGCTAGCAATGAGGCAGAAGACTCGACGGATATTGTACGCTTTGACGGGACTCATGCTTATCCTTGGTCTCTTCCTTCAAGGCGACGCCAGGATGCTGTACGCTCAGGGAGATGAGGAAGAGCAAGGCGGCGTCCAAGAGGAGGAAGAAGCTGGGTTACGCGATGCGGACGAGACTGACACAGAGCGTGACTTGCCGACAGTAGAACTGCAGGATGAGGAGGGCAACGTGCTCGGCGAGGTCGACTTTGTGCCAACGCCTCGTGGTCGATTGCTTATCGAGCTCAACGCGCAAGAGTTCGATCCGATCGAGCAGCGACTTGCCATCATGGACGTTGGGCGTTGCGAGACGCCGGACTTCGACACTGTGGGGGAGGAGATTCAAGATCTATCGAACCTGCGCTTCTTCCAGGACGTCGACACCGTGGTGGGTGAGATGCCTGCACAGGAAGGTGCTACGGAGGAGCCCGCTGATGAGGATGAGGAGACGGCAGTGCTGGGAGGTCTGGATATCTTCGGGGAACCCGAGGCGGTAGAGCTAGCGAATCTTACGGGGAATGCCACGCGCTTTACGGGACGGACTGTACGGGTGGAAGGCCCAGTGGCGACTATCCTGGACCCGGCGGATATTGTGACGGATCTTGCCGAGGCCAACGTGAACCTGGTTACTTTCATCCTTGAGAGCGATGAACCCCGCAACAACCAGGTGCTCGTCGTGACGGTGGAGGATGTTATCCCCGCCGACGAGCTCGAGGTGCTAGAGAACCAGGACGTCACGGTGACGGGGGTGGTCGTGCCATTCGATATCCAGTTCCTTGAAGAGCAAACAGATGTCGACCTGGTAGATGAGGAAGTTGAGGAGTTCGAGGGCGCTCCCCTGATCATCGCAAACAGCGTCCAGGCAGCCGCGGCCGAGGAAGCAGGGGAAGAGGACAACGAGTACTTTGCAGTCCTCAGTGATTTCGACACCGAACAACTCTTCGACGAGGACGGTAGTGCGCTCGTGCTGCACTTGAGTACCAGTCCTCGAAGTGATATCGTGGCATGCGGCGTCATCGTGCCAGCGGAGGAGGAAGCCGAGGCGGTGGCTACCCCCACTACGGAAGAAGCTGCGCTGGTCGAGATAGCTGAGGATCCGGAGGCATTTGTCGGTCAGCGGGTGACGGTCCGCGGCCCGGTCAGCGAGCAGATCAACCCTCGAGCATTCCGGCTCGAAGCGGACGGCGATGAGATCGCCGTGCTGATATCCGGACGGCTACGTAGGGAGCTGGAAGCGGGCGAGTCCCTCCGCGTGCAGGGCACTGTCCGCGAGTTTGAACGAGAGGCGATCGAGGAAGAACTTGGCGTAGAGCTGGAGGACGAGCTGGTCGAGGAGTTGGAGGGTGAGACCGTGATCGTCGCGAGCAGCATCCGCGCGGGCGGGGCTCTGTCGCGCTACATCTTGCCTGGAGAGGACGTCTTTCCCGAGGGCATTGCCTTCCAGCCGTCAACCAATGATTTCTTCGTGAGTAGCACAACCGATGGTGCTATCTATCGTGGCAATCTGGGGGAACAAGAAGCAGATGTCTTTTTGCCAGGTGGCGAGGATGGCCGTACGGGTGCTGCGGGGCTAGCGGTGGACGATGAGGGCCACCTCTTTGTCTCAGGCGGGGATACCGGTAGGATGTTCGTCTACGATATCTCGAGCGGCGAGCTTATCGATCGCTTCGACAGTGGTGAGGATGAGACATTCGTCAACGACGTGACGGTCACCGATGCCGGCCACGCTTACTTCACCGATTCCTTCTCCCCGGCGATCTACCGAGTGTCGACGGATGACGAGGGTGAGCTGGAATTCGAGAGGTGGCTCGACCTGACCGACACGCCGATCGAGTACCAGCAGGGATTCAATGTCAACGGCATTGTGTCGACTGCGGACGGCCAGTACCTCATCGTCGTACAATCCAACACTGGGAACCCGTACCGAATCAATACTGATACCGAGGAGGTGACCCAGATCGACGTGGGCGGCGAGACGTTTTCCAATGGCGACGGCCTCGTGCTTGATGGACAGACACTGTACGTCATCCAGAACCAACAGGAGCAGATCAGCGT
>JALZCF010000606.1 GCA_030863245.1 Chloroflexota bacterium | reverse complement strand
ACCAAGAGGAGTAGTAGCGGAAAGATCACACCAAAGGCTAGCTCAAGGCTCTCGGCAGCGCTTTCGATACCAAACGGATTGGTGATGAACGGATAGCGCTCGTCAAGCGGGCCTGGTATGAGGGCTGCCGTAGCAGCGCTTAGGACGAGACTGAATCCTACTAGCCAAGCCAGCGGTCGCCAGCGGCGCGAGGGCAAGCGACCAGTAGGGAAGAGCAACAGCAGGAAGGTAACCATGAGCCCCCAGCCAACGATAGTTGACCAGCCAGTGCCGAGCCATACCATCAAGTCCCCCCCGACAAGCCAACCGGGACGCGTCACAAGTGCGTAGATGGTGTAGTTACGTGCAAAGGTCCCAAGGATGAACAAAAAGCCGATGGCGCTTGCTAGCCAACCAATCCGATGCGCGGGATGGCGCGAGATGATAAGAGCGCCGATCGTCACGAACGCCAAGAAAGCCACCACCCCCGTTCCTTCCTCGCTCCAAAGGGAATAACCATTGGCGGGTAGCATCAGGATATGAAGCACGACGAGGGATAGCGCGAACGCCCATAAGGACCAGGCCAGCCAAGCAGCAGTCCGTCTACTCACGGCGTCATCTCCTTTACTATCACAGTCACCTCTGCTTATGATACACCCGAACCGTCTTGAAAACGTCATAAGAAGCGTCTTGAGAACGTGGATTTTGACGAGGCAGTCGAGGTCGTTCTGGGGTGATTATAAGCAGCAGAACGAGGGGTGCAAAGCGATGTATTAACTAGAAGATACTCTAGCCCTAATGCAAGCCACGCTAATCGTGGAGGACGGCCAGGAGGTGGGGTACGTTCAATGCATGGTGGATAATAGCGTCCTCCCCCTCAACGACGAAGAGTCTCAGGGTGGGCAAGAATCTACTCGGGACGGTCAGTTCGATGCTGCGAATACCAGTCACAGATCGATGGCAGAGGGCACTTCTCGCACTTGGGGCTCCGCCACACGCAGAGTTGTTGGCCGTGGCGTAGGTTGTTGATGTGGAAGTTGAAGAGGATGTGGTCGTCGTGCGGCAGGAGTTCCAGAAGCGCCTCGTGGGCCTTGTTGGCGCTCATCTTGTCGGGGATGAGACCGACGCGCCCAGTGACACGGTGGACGTGGGTGTCCACCGGCATGACGGGGTGGCCGAAGCAGAAGAGGAGCACCAGGGAGGCAGTCTTGATCCCGACGCCGGGCAGGTTTGTCAGCCATTCCAGTGCCTCTTCCGTGGGCATGTCGGCGAGGAAGTCGATGGAGGGCTCGCCGCGCTCCTCGATGATGATCCCCAGAGTCTCCTTGATGCGCGGGGCCTTCACCTCCGGAAAGTTTGCCGGCTTGATCGCCTCGATCAATTCCTCCTCTGGCGCATCACGAATCGCCTCCCAGGAGCCGAAGCGTTCCCACATGTTCTGGTACGCTTCTGCCTCATTCTCCTGAGTTGTGCGATGGGAGAGCATCGTCGAGATCAACTCGTGCATAGGCTCACGCCGGGGCACGCGCGGCCGCTCCCCGTATCTCTCCAGCAGACGCTCGTGCATCTCCATCGCCTTGGCCTGTAGATCTGCTTCCGCCATCAGTGCCGCTCCTTGCTGAGTTACCTGTTCCTGTTCCTCTTCGATCAAGCCAGAACGTTGCCAACAATTTGTTGCATGTTGCATGTTGCGTGGTGCGTGGTGCGTGGTGTGTAGACCGTGTACATTTTACGTTTTACGCTTTACGCGCCAGCTGAAGTGATTTTGGATTCATAGGCTCGGGTCAGATGGTTCGTAGTGCATGCTCCAACGTGAGCGACAGCAGATGCACACTGCAGTGTGTACTACGAACCTTTTCCGGCTTTATGGAACAACTGGTGTAAGGGGGAGGGGACTTGCTATCTGTACTCTGCACTTTATAATTCTGGGTTGGCATGTCACTCTAGATAAAGGAAGTTGGTGTGAAGCTTTCGATTGTGATACCGGTTTATAACGAGGAGGAAACGCTCCGGGAGATTCTGGAGGCGGTTCGCCGGGTTGATCTGGATGGGATTGAAAAAGAGATTATTGTGGTGGATGATGGCTCTACCGACCGCTCGGCTGCAATCGTTGCGGAGGAGGCAGAGAAGGGAGATATTATCTCCCTCTTGCAGCCGGATAACCAGGGCAAGGGTGCAGCCCTGCAACGTGGCTTCCATGCCGCTACGGGAGATATTATCCTGGTGCAGGATGCCGATCTCGAGTACGACCCGCGCGAGTACCCCGACCTGATTCAACCGATCCTCGAGGGGCGCGCGGAGGTGGTCTATGGGAGCCGCTTCCTGGGTGGGCCGCGCAAGGCGATGCTCTTCTGGCATATGGTGGGCAACAAGCTGCTAACGCTCATCACCAACGTGCTCTACGACTCGATCCTCAGCGACATGGAGACCTGTTACAAGGTCTTCAGAGCGGACGTCATCAAGCCCCTTACCATCCACTCTCGCCGTTTCGAGGTGGAGCCGGAAGTAACTGCCAAGATACTCAAACGTGGCATCCGCATCTATGAGGTCCCGATCTCCTACAACGGCCGTGAGTATTGGGAAGGCAAGAAAATCACCTGGAAAGATGGCTTCGCGGCTATCTGGACGTTGGTCAAGTACCGGTTTGTCGATTGAGGAGGGGGGCGAGGGAGGTAAGTTAGGTAGGTTGCATGTTGCGTGTTGCATGTTGCATGTGCGCTGCGCGCATGTGCTTTGCACACGTGGTGCGTGGTGCGTGGTGCGTGAAGTAGGGGCGAGGAGGGTGCGTGTGGTATGTTGGAGGGATGGGATTGGGTAACGGAGGCATGATGTC
>JALZCF010000593.1 GCA_030863245.1 Chloroflexota bacterium | reverse complement strand
GTATGAGACCAACCGCCCAGCATCTCCATCAGCTGCACTTCCAGATAACGGTAATTCGCCAACCGGCGCGCATTTTCCTTCACACTAAAGCGCCCGCCGAATTCTCTACGATCGACTACTGGCATTGGATTTTCCTCCTCATTCGCTTGTTATTTGTACAGGTGTATCGGTAAAGCGTACCAGACTCGTGTCGAGCCGGCCGGTATCCTCCAGCAGGAGCACTACCACCTCGACCGGCTGCTCGAGCGCGAGCGGTGCGCCGTGCCAGACGCCCTTGTTTAGGATCACCCCTTGGCCCCGGCGCAGATGAAAGACCTGGAAGCGATCCAGATCCGGTAGGCGATCCGGCTCATCCAGGTACTCGGGCGGTCCGACATAGACCAGGCAATCACCGCCCACCGGCAGGATCATTTCCACCGAGCGCATGTGTCGCTCTGCCCAGTCAAAGCGCAGCTCGTCCGGCCGGAGATGGAGGTAGCCCACGGTGTAGGGGCGCTCATCTGCTTCCAGCCGCACGGTTTCCGCCCACCACTGCCACCCGGGGCCCGTGGCGTCCTCGGGTTGGGACGGCTGCTCGATTACCTGCCCGAATGGGGCAAAGTCGTTTGTCGTGAGAGGCTGAATCAGTCGTTCCACTGTTCCTCCGTCAACTACTTGGCTCGCTCGCTAGACTGGTCGTTTCTGGTGCACCTTGTTGAGTAGATAGATCGAAACTAAAGCGTCGGTAGGGCACCAGGCGGGGGGCTCCGCTCAAGCCAGATGGGCGCTCGACTGCTTCGAGAAGATTGATAAGTGTATTGGCGACGCGCAGCTCGAGCGTATTGTCGCCGGGCTGCAGGAAGTCCGTGATCTCCACCTCATAGGGCGCCCAGAGACGCACGGCGACAGGGTTCCCGTTGACAAGCACTTCCAACGCGTCGTCCCCCATCAGCGGTTCCACAAAGATCCGTTGACCCTGGAACTCTTTCGGTAACTGGAACGTGCGGCGGTAGGACGCCCGACCCGAGAAGAAGGGGTAACCCTGTTCGGTCCAGGGGGCCGGTTGCAGGGCCTGGCGGGGCGGCGCAATTCGATAAGCACCCTGCTCGTCCCTTGTGAGGCTAAACTCCCCAACAACTTTCACCGGATCGAGTAGACCATCGGTGGGACCGGTGACCGTCAGGCAGATAGTCACGACATTATCCCCAGCCTGTACCAACTCTGTGATATCCACCGCCTGCATCTGGCTATCAAACGCGCTACGTACCGTCGGTTCCGTCACCACCTGGCCGTTGACGTACAGTCGCCACTCCGATCCGGCAAAGCCGTCGACGATCACTTCCGTTTTCTCCGGCACGTAGTCCGCCCCAAAAGTGACGCGGTACCAGACCGGGAGTGGGTAGGATTCGGTCGGCTCCGCGGGGAGCTGATAGGCCCAGGCGCCAGGGACCATGGGGAGCCAGTCGCTCGTATCTACCCCAGGTGCCGCGTAGTGTGCCTCGTCCGCCTGCGCTGCCTGACCGGTCGCCAGCCAGTGACTGATGACAAGCGCGTTAGGGTCATGTATCTCGAACTCCCACTCGCCATCCAGCACCAGCGTTTCAGTGGGCTCCCCTCCATCCGCATCGAACCGGTGTAGGGTGCCGTTGCGCTCGAGAGTGATGTAGCCCTCACGTACCCGGCCGTATCCTTTGACCTGCTCCTCTGCGATGGCATCGATGGTTAAATTGGTATCTGTCACGCGCCCGTTGACCTCACCCTCTGCGACCTGGCGGGTTATAACAAAGGCGGAACCCACAGGCGGGAGAATCACCTGGAAGCGGGTACCGTCCTTGACCTCCTCCGATGGGGCCACTGGCCGCTCCTCCCCGGTCGATGGGTCCCACAAGCGAGGATGGACCTGCCCATTCAACGTAACAGTGGCCGCCTGCTGGCTAAAGGTAGGATTGACAAGGAAGTGGAGGTCGCGGTCATTCTTCACTCGGTGGAGACAGAAGATCTCCGGGTTGTCGATCACGACATCGGGCGTGACCAGTGCATTGAGGGCCTCCCGTAGCGCATCGGCCACGGCCTGCCGCTCCGCTTCAACCTCGGCTGTAATCTCCTGGCGCTCGCCCTCGGCCGGCGCAAAGTAGTAGCGGCTGGTATCCCCTTCCGACTCGATGACGAAGAAGGGGCTTTCGGTGCGACCGGGCGTGCTCAGTTCCTGCTGAAGACGGAGGGGCAACTGCCGGGCAAGGGCATAGCTGCGCAGGAAGATACTCTTACCGCCGGCAGGGTGCGCCTGCTCGAGCAGGTCGATGCCCGTTTGGTCGCGGAAGGTGCGCTGGCTTTCCGTAGGGTTGACCCCGAACAGAGCCTGAACGCGGTCAGAGATATCGACGAGGCCGTCCGGCCCAAAGGCGCGATCCGGCAGGAAGATGGTGCCGAGGAGCTGACCGCCCTCCTGGGCGAAGCGCTCCAGCTGTTCGAGCGTGCTCAGCTTCAGATGGGTCATGGGGGGCAGGATCACCAACTCGTAGTCCTCATCCCGCACGTGCACCTTGCCATCCTGTAGCTCGGCCTCTGCCAGGATATCCTCGTCGAGATAATCGAAATCATAGTGCAGGCGCAGCAGGAGATCGGTGAGGACGTTGAAATCACCCTCGATGCGATCGCCCAGGTCGTTGTGGCTCTGCGGGGTGTAGGTGGCAAACATGGCATTGATCGGCCAGATCACTGCCACTTTTGCCACGTGGCGACCACCCGTCAGGAGGTAGCTCAAGCGGCTGATGTAATCCGAGAACTCTCCATAGTAGTGCCACCAGGGGTACTGGTAGAACATCGACGGCGGCCAGTCGCGCTTGCGCGCTCCCTCCAGCGTGTAATGGAAGCCGTGGGGGTTGAGCAGGTTGACCCCCAACACATACTCCCAGTCGGCAATCCACTTCATGCGCTGCATCGTGGCGTCCATGAAGATGCCGCCGAACGACTCTCATAGCAGGCGCTCGCTCCCCAGCTGATGCGCGGCCGTGCTACCCAATTTCATCGCGACATGCTCGTCTGGCCGGTCACGGTTACCGATAATCGGGTAAAGGTGATCGACCCCGATCACATCCATGTGGACATAGTGCTTGAACGGGTTGCCCTCGACACGGATCATCTTGCGCAGCCACTCCTCGTAGAGCAGGTGGCCGGTCCATAGGACGTCATGCGCCTGGCACCACTCATGGATCTGGCGGTAGTAGGCGTCGCTGTAGAAGTCCGTCAGTGTAGTGTAGAAATCGTAGCGTACGCGGGCGCTGTCCGGGCTGACGTCGAAGAAGAGATCCGGGAGGCGCAGGCGAAGGCTGTACCCGTTTCGCTCGTAGAAGCGGCGGAACATATCTTTCGTCCACGGCACGATCGGATTGTCGCCGCCGGTCAGGTAGTAGTGCATGGCCGGCTCGTCGGTATAGAAGCCGACCATCGGCCCGGAAAATTCAGAGCCGACAACCTCGGCATAGGGATCATACCCCTGGCGCAGGAACTCGGCCGTCGACTCCGGGTTGAGGGCATCGATATAGTAGTCCGCTTGCTTCTCGACGATGTACATCAGGCGCCAGTTGCCCGGCGGAACCTCCCAGGGGATGACATCCTCAAAAGAAAGGTTGGGTGTCAGGTCGATGACCTGCCCGTCGCTGCCAACGGCAAAGGCCGCTACAGGGCTTGAGCGCTCGAAATCCAGGTAGCGGCTATCTGCGCCGGTCAGGTAGGTAAACCAGGGCCCGCGTACCGAGAAGCTGATGCACTCGATGTAGCGTTGCGCCAGATCGGGGCGCGCCTGGAGCACGCGCTTGTCAGCCGTACCGCTCGGCCAATTCATCTCGTCATAGATCCACGTAGTTAGCCCTAACTTCTCTGCCTCCTCCACCGCAAAGCGGATACGCTCCAGGTAGGTAGGACCGATGTAGGGCATCGCCAGGCCGTAGCGGCCGTGCAGGATGATTCCTGGCATCCCTTTGTCGCGGAATTCGCGCAGTTGAAAGCGTATCTCCTCCGGATCGAGCTCGCCATTCAGGAACCAGAAAGGGAGAATGCCGTACTCCCGGGGTGGCCGGGTGAAATCTTCTCGCTGCAAGGGTCGTGGCGACCATGGCTTGGCTGGCATATCTGTCTCTCTTCCCTCACGCATTGATCTGAACTGTCGATTTCACAAATCCATCGGGTTTCTCGTGCGCCATCTCGAAGGCCTTCCCGATCTCTTGGAGGGGGAAGCGGTGCGTTACCAGCCCCTCCAGATTGAGGCGGCCGGATGTGAGCAGGCGCATGCCAATC
>JALZCF010000592.1 GCA_030863245.1 Chloroflexota bacterium | reverse complement strand
ACAGTGAGCCTCTCCACGGTTCTTGTGGACGTCAAGCCCCATAGGGGAGGCTGGTATGCGCACGGCCTGTACGCGCTTGATCAGCCACCCTCATTAAGCGGTGAAGCAGTCGTCAGTTGCACCGCGAGCTCCTTGCAGATGTCGGGGGAACGTTTTCTGGTACTAGCCGGGCGCGTCGCCCCGGTAGTCGCCCGAGTGGAAGTGCTGTTCGATCGGGCCCTGCCCAAGCTTGCCCCGATTCGAGAGGGGATATTCGCCACGGCTACGGAAGATGCCACCGGGGTACGTGAGGTGCAGGCATTCGATAACGAGGGCGAACTGGTACAGCGACTTACGGGGGACGCCTGTAACAAAGGATGACCGCGCGCTTTCCTCGACTAGCGAGTAGCATGATGATGTCCAGTGGACCATACATCAGTTGCGCGATTAAGCCCTCAACACCCATCACGAGATACAACAGCGGTATCACGGTTGCAGTAACAGATCCTTGGAAGTTGTCACGGGAGATATCGGGACGCTGATCCGGGGAACTTTTCCGGCCTTTGGAACGTTGGATAGGTGAGGTGTCCAGCAAAAGGGAGAAGAATATAGGATGATGAAAAGTTGGTTTGCGTTGCTCGCTGCGGGATGGCTGGCGCTGATAGCATGTGCCCCGATCGCCGCGCCCGGAGGCGAGCCAGGGGCGACCGAGGAGGCAGTCACGGGGGAGGAGGAGGCGCTCTTGGCTGACCTGCAATGGTATGCGGAGGAGCAGGGAATCGAGCTGGAGGAGGCCGCGCGGCGCTTCGAGGTGACGGAGTCCGTGGGCGCTCTCCAGGCGGAGTTAGCCGCGAGGGAGGCAGAGAGTTTCGCCGGGCTGTGGCTCCAGCACGAGCCGGACTTTCGCGTGGTGGTCGCCTTCACGGAGCAGGGCGAGGAGACGCTGCGGCCCTACATCGAAGGGCGGCCCTACGAGGATCTCGTCGAGGTGCGGACGCACCGCTACACGCTCGCCGAATTGGAGGCCGCTCAGCAGGAGGCGATGGATATTGCCAACCAGCTAGAGCTTTCCGCGAGTAGCGGCATCAGCCTGCAGGAGAACCGTGTCGAGGTGACTATCGGCAACCCGGATCTTTTCCTCGAAGAGATCCAGGCGGTAGGGCTGGCGTTGCCGGAGCCGGTCGATGTCCTTGCCATCGATCCTGATAACCTTCCAAAGAGCAATCGGGGTGGCATCGAGACTTACGATGGCCCCGGGGGGCAGACGATCTATTTCCCCCGACAACCACCTGCTACCAGTTACATGGAGGCGCTGCTCGAAGGGGAGCTGGTGCTCGACGAGAATGGATGCTTGCGCGTTGGAGTTGATGACGGTTACAACCCGCTCGTCATCTGGCATCACGACTTCACGCTGCGTGTGGCGGGCGACACCATCGAAGTCCTCGACGGGGAGCAACAGGTGGTCGGGCGCGTGGGCGCGCCATTTCGGGCGGGGGGCGGCGAGGGAACGCCGCGCAATGCGCCTGATGAGTGCCCCGGCCCCTACTGGATTCTGGGCGAGATTGACTCGGTGGCAGAGCAGGCCATCCCCGATATCTGGGTGAACCCGTTCTTGGTAGAGGAGGAAATCCTTGCACTGGTGGCCCAACAATCCAAGCCCGCCCCAGAGGAGGGCGTGCTAACCGGCACCTTGACGGTGGACGAGCAACGGTGCCTGCGCGTGGACGGATACGTGGTTCTCTGGCCGCCGGATGTGTGGCCCCGTGACAGGGAGGGATCGTTCTACTTTGTCGAGGTTGTAGGCGAGCGCGAGGAGCCTGTTGCGGTAGTTGGGGAAATGGTGCGGCTGACGGGGACGGAGCGGCAGCCTGCTGATTACCGGTACTTCGAGAACAAGGTGCGCTGCAGCGGGCCGTACTGGGGTGTTGCCACGGTTGAACCGCTCGATTGAGTTGGAGTATGCGATTGTGAGTTGGTAAGATATCGAGGTGATTGCGCCCCTGGTTAAGGCACACCCAAGGTTCGGCCTTGTACTTTGTGGAGGGTGCTCCTATTGTTGCTTTAAGGTGCTGTTCAGGTATCTTACGGTATGCTGTGCTCCAGTTTAGAACAAGGATTATCAGAAACAAAGGATTATCACGTTATGCCAGCTGTGGGGTAGGGGTGCCGAACACGGTGGTGGAGCTAATGAGGAGACGCGATAGTGAGTAGCGGCTGAACTGCGCGCTCTTACTGTGAAGCAAGCCATGATGCGTAAGTGTTAACTGTCCACGAATGGGCGACATCGATGGAGGTAGAGTCGAGCCAGCCCAGCTGAGTGTGGTGCTGGCT
>JALZCF010000580.1 GCA_030863245.1 Chloroflexota bacterium | reverse complement strand
TGGAGCGTGCCCGCGCTGATCAAGTTGCGCGCCGACTCACCTTTGGGACCGATCCAGGCCGCCGCCCGCGAGGCTTCCGTGCTTCATGAATCGGCCTGGACCAGCAAACGAACCGCGCTCCGGGGGCTGCTTCCGCTATGCAAGTGTGTCTCCAGACGTAATTTGCTGCACCTCACGGAAACCTAACCGGGACTTAACCGGGACCTGACGCACCCAGATTAGCTTGTCTCCCAGATAATGGCGCGCGGAAGCAAGCATTTGCCGGCCACAAAGTCGAGGAGGAACCCCATGAAGTTTACACCTCGCGTTGTTCTGACTCTCGGTGCGATGGTCAGCATTGCAGGTGGATGCAGCGAACCCAAACGAGACTGCGGGCGGAAACGCGCACAACTTCCTTGGCCTGTCGGACTGAAGCCGGTTCTATATCCAGGTACGACTCTGCGGTCTCGGGGTTCCCGCCGCTCGTTTCCCTTTCCTCTGCGAGGGTTCGTTGCAGCTCAGCAAAGCCAATCTAGCCCCGCATCCAGGGCCAGTCGTTTACTCTCGGTCATGCCATGCGCAGTCGTAACTCCCTCGTGTTCAGAGTAGGAACTCTGGTGCGCGTCGACGTGGCCGAGAATCTTCCGTCCGCCGTTGGACCGGCGGATCTCGAGCGCCCGCACCATTGTCGAGCCAGCACTTGGTTCGAGGGGCGCTCACCCACATTCCCAAGGAGGTGTTGTATGCGTGGCAGTCTGAATTTCAGTGCCATCCTCGTTGCGACAGCGCTTGCTGCTGGGTGTGCTCAGGATGCACCAACCGCCGTCGATGCTTCTGAGTCGATGCTGTTCGCTAAACGAGGGAATAGCGAGAACACCTCCGCGTGGATGAACGAGCAGCTTGCTGCCGTCCGCAGGGCAACCGCACGGTTCCACCGGGTAGAAGTCGCCCTTCAAGAGGGCTACGTGTCCACGGTGCAGTGCGTGGCCCTGCCAGGCGTCGGAGCGATGGGCGTGCACTACAGCAATCCTTCCTTGTTGCGAGACGCAACCTATGACCCGCTGCGGCCGGAAGTACTCGTCTATGAGCCGCAGGAGAATGGAAATTTCAAGCTGGTAGCCGTCGAGTACGTGATCTTCCGTGCTCCCTGGGTAAATGCTGGCAACACGGCGGACCCCATGTTCGGAGATGTGCCCTTCGTGCGAGCCTTTGGGCCGGCGGCCCACGGCATACCGGACCACTACGAGCTTCATGTTTGGCTGTGGCAGCATAATCCGGCGGGGATGTTCGCCCAGTGGAACCCCCAGGTATCCTGCCCGAGCCAAACCGCACATTAGGAGAGGTCTGTCGCGCGTTGTAGTGCTCCGCTACGGCGTGGTTCTGTAAACGGGAAGGGCTTGATGTGCAGTGCACCGCACATCAAGCTCTTCGTCTGGCCTGCTGCTGAGATGCGCAACCTAATAGAATAGTATTACAGGTGCTCCCTTCCCGAACGGCGCGGCGGCGGTCTACCGCATCGTGCCGGGAGAGGCGCCGACGATCTACAGAAGTGGATTCAGAACCATCACCGATCTCGCTTTCGGACCCGAGGGCAGTCTTTACGTGCTGCAGTTCGCGACCGCTCCGTTGGGCCTTGGTGGCGCCGGCGCGCTCATTCGGGTAGCACCCGATGGCACGCGTGCGACGATATCAACTGCACCGATTGCCTTGTTCCGGCCCACCGGGGTGGTCGGCGGTCCCGACGGTGCTATCTACGTCTCCAATAGAGGAACGGATTTTGGTAGCGTCTACACGATCCCCAGCGGGATGAACGTCGGTACCACCGGCGTGTACGGCGAGGTGCTGAGAATTGTCGTTCCCAATTGAATTGAAGCCGGGGAACCTCCGGGGAGGTACGTAGGAGTTCAGCACCGCCTCGTGTACACAACCACGCTGGAGGTAACGGAGGGGATCGTCGGGCCGCGGATATTATCCAGATGATGTGAGACCTACTAAGATTAGGTCCTGCCCCAGGATGCGAGGCAGGACCTCTGTTCTTGTGTAGCTATGTAGATGCCGAATCACGCAGAGGCTGCCGCGTCCTCCGCTCCGCGGAACATCCGCTGCAGGAACGTGTCCACCGATGTCAGCTGCACTCCATAGGTGCGGGCGGTCTCCGACATGCCGATGGGCGAGTCGTAGGTGTCCATCGCGGCAGCGAGGTGCGTCACCGTCTCGGGCAACCCGGGCAGTGGCTCGCCGGGCGTTATGTGGCGCACGGGGATCTGACGACCCAGCACCCGCTCCGTCCGCTCGACGACATCGTTCCAGGAGACAGCCTCTGGCCCGCCAATGAAGATCTGCTGGTTGCGCGCGGCAGGGTTGTCCACCACCGCCACAGCGAAGGCAGCGACATCGTCCATCGAGACGAAGGTGTGCTTACGGTTCCCTTCGCCCACCAGTGTGACTGGCTGACCCATCTGCAGTGGCATCCCGACGATCATTCCGATCCACACCTCCATGAACAGATTCGGAGAGAGGATGGTGTAGGTCATCCCGCTGGCCTTCAGGTGCTCTTCGGCCATGGCCTTACCGCGCAGGAAGGGCACCGGGCTATCGAGGCTCGCCCCGAGCGCGGAGGTGAAGAGGAAGTGCCGCACTCCGGCTGCCTTGGCGGCATCAATCAGGTTCCGGTTCCCCTCGACCTCTACCGTCTCGACGTTATCCTCGCCGCCACGGGCAGCGGAATTCGCGGTGGTGATGACCGTCTCGATACCCTCGCAGGCGCGTCGCAGGGAGGCGGGGTCTTTCACGTCGCCCATCACCGGCTCGGCTCCCGCGTCAACCAGCGACTGGAAATCGGAGCCCTCACGTACGAGAATGCGAACGGGCTTGCCGTTCTCCAGCAAACGGTGGGTGATCATCCCCCCCAGTACGCCGGTCGCGCCGACCACAAGAATCATGATGCTGCTCCTCCTCTATCCCCTGTATCTCTCGTTGACCTTGCCGCTGCTCCTGCCATCCTGTCCACCGCCGCATCAATCCCCGCCCCGGCGTGCTCGACGGGCTCCAGGTAGAGGCGGCCCCAGAGGAGCCGATCCTCAGGCGCTCCGAAGATCGTCACACCGCGCAGCTCCAGACGTGAGCCGTCGGCGTTCGTGCCGTGCCATCTCCACTCAGTCCAGTGTGTATCCCCGTCGCTGACGTGGGCGAGAATATCGGCGCGAAAGTCGGGGATGCCGGCGAAGATCTTGGACCAGTTCTGGCGCACCTGCTCCACGCCCTGAAAGGCGCGGTCCGGGTGCGCCGGTTGCTCACTGCGATAATCCGGGTGAAAGCACGCCACGAAAGCCTCCAGATCATGCGTGTTCATCGCGGCTCGCAGGCGATGTATCACCGAGCTGTTCTCTTCGGATACGGCCGGCATGCTGTACCTCCCAATCGTAGTAGAGAAGCAGAGAGGGGGCCGGAGGTACCGGCCCCTTTGGGCACATCATTGCTGTCCAGACGGGTTGTTGTTCCAGATGTCTACATGCCACTTCCATCCTGTTTCCCGACGCTTCCAGACGACGACGAACTTGATCTCCTGCTGCATCCTCCCCTGGCCCTCTGGTTCGATAGTGAGTAGAGCACGGCCGATCTCGTAAGCGGTATCCTCGCTCACAACCTCCAAATCAACGCTAGAGAGATCTGCGCTCGTTACCCCTGCGCCGATTGCGTTCCGCCAGAAGTCCGTGATCTCGCGCCTTCCGCGGATGATCGGGGCGTCGGGCGGCAGGAGGGTCGCCTCCGTGTAGACCTGTGCTGCCTCTTCCGCGTCGCCTCGTCGGAACGCCTCAGAGA
>JALZCF010000577.1 GCA_030863245.1 Chloroflexota bacterium | reverse complement strand
GAGTTACAGGGCATAGCGCTTGGGGGAACGGTTCGCCGGCCAGAGCATGACTACTTTGCCCTGGCGGTGTTGATCTTCAAGCTGCTCATGGGAGGGCACCACCCTTTTCAAAGTCGGTGGCTCGGGGCTGGCGAGCCACCAGCTCTCGAGCACAAAATCGCGCGGGGTTGGTTTGCCTACGTCACCACACCCGATGTGCCCGTAGCACCGCCGCCACGTCTCCCCCCACTCGACTCGTTACCATCCCCGCTCACCGCACTGGTACATCGCTGCTTTGTGGTAGGACATCGCAGACCAGAGGCAAGACCCACCCCGCAGGAATGGGTAGCGGTGCTTCGGCAGGCTGAGGCAGCACAGCGCCGCTGCCTGAACGATCACTATTTCTCTACCCATCTCGTCCACTGCCCCCAGTGCGGCGCCCGCCGCGCAATCTTCCCGCGCTGGCTCTATGTCACGCTTGCTCGAGCGCGCGAGACCCTTCACCATCTTGTTGCGCTTGTTTTCATCAGGCTCAAACGCGCGCGCCTGCCCCATGTCAGCCTACGCCCGCATTGGCCTAGAGCGGATAGGCAGTACCTCATGAAATCGTTCACGCGCCGCGTTCGTCGAAGGGATCTACCACGCTGGAGATCGATCAAACGGTCCTACCTTAAAGGCAAGCTCACACCTCTCACGCTCGCCATCCTACTCTGCACGCTCCTCAGCCTAAGCATAGTCACATCAAGATTCCATCTCGCCCCATCCTGGCCCCTTGACGACCCTGTACATGGCGCGCTTTACGCTCACTCTAACTTGGTCACGAAAACCAACCGAGCGCGCGTAGTGAACGTTGCCCCCTCGTACCTCAACGTACGTGCAGAACCCACCACCAGCGCCCCCGTCATCGCGACCCTTCAAGAAGCAACCGAAGTCGAAATCGTCGCGACAGAGACCAGGAACGGAGAATGGCACCGCATCCGCCTCGGCGAAATCGAAGGCTGGGTCAGCGGCGCCTACCTAACCCCCCTCCCCGACTAACCCCTCCCCCAACCTACCGTAGCCCTGCCCTCCGACACCAAACACCTAACGCAGTGTGGTGCGCATTACGTGATCTACTAATGCACTGAGTACGCTCACCTACCCCACTTGCAGTTCACGCACCACGTACCACGCACCACACACCATGCAACACCTCCAGCGAACGGCCTCCCACCCCGCTCAACCAGTACATTTGTACCTACTGATAGAGTATTGGAATACCTACAAAGACGCCACCCGGCGGTCTACCTCTTGCTATTTATTAAGTAGACAACAAGTCAACCTTAACAGATGTTCAAGTAGCAGAAACGAGAGGAGTAACCCGTGTTGTTCAAAGAGTTGTTAAAGGTCTTTCGCTCCCTGATCAACCCGCAACCTGAGCGACAACCTGTCCGCATTGGGGTACGAGTACCTCGTGCACGGCGGAGGCACAGAAGAGTCAAACAATGACTGGGTGACGACAGGGACGGCGGTACATTGTTGAGAGGCACGAGCTGAAGGCAAGCGCCCGGCGGCTACCTTGTCACGCTGAATGTCTGCCGGGTACTCTCCTCACACGGCTCAGCTCCCATCACCACAACCACCTTGTGCCGCCGTCCGTCGTTCACCAGCGGTATCGCTCCCTCAACCACCACTTCCCCATCGAGTTCGACCCGCTTCACCCCTCGGTTCAGACCTTCCGGATTTTCCACACGAATCTGATAGATGCTCTCTCCGTACTGATAGGTTAGTTCATACCCTGGCCACGCCTTCGGGATAGATGGCTCCACCCGTAGCATCTCGCCTTCTCGCCGCAGACCCAGAATGGCTTCCACCCCTAGGCGATACATCCACCCGCCGGAACCAGTGTACCAGGTCCACCCACCACGCCCTACATGTGGTGGCACACCATAGAGATCCGCCGCTACCACGTAAGGCTCCACCCGGTAACGCATGGCCTTGTCCCCCGTATGGCTGTGGTAGATCGGGTTGAGCAGGCGGAAGAGCGCCTCCGCCCGATCACCATCGCCCATCGCCGCGAACGCCCACACCGCCCAGAGCGCCGCGTGGGTGTACTGGCCGCCATTCTCGCGGATGCCCGGCAGGTATCCCTTGATGTATCCTGGATCCTTCGGCGTCTTGTCGAAGGGCGGGGTGAAAAGCAGTAACAACCGGTCATCCTCCCGTACCAGATGTTCCGCCACCGATTCCATCGCCTGTGCCGCGCGCTCCGGATCCCCGGCGCCCGAGAGGACCGCCCAGGACTGCGCGATGGAATCGATGCGGCACTCGCGATTCTGTGATGAACCGAGCGGGGTACCATCGTCGTAGTAGGCCCGCCGGTACCACGCGCCATCCCACGCGTGCGCTTCTATTGCCTGGCGGTAGGCCTCTGCTTGCTCCCGATATATAGCGGCCTGCGCCTCATCACCCATCTGCTCGGCAAGCGCTGCAAAGCGCATCAAGGTGGCATAGAGGAACCAGCCCAACCAGACGCTCTCGCCGCGCCCCTCGATGCCCACGCGATTCATCCCGTCGTTCCAATCGCCCGCCCCGATTAAAGGCAGTCCATGTGGGCCAGTCGTTGTGCCCTTCGCCAGGGCACGACGACAGTGCTCGTAGATGGTGTAGCGCTGCTCGGTGTGCTCGTAGTGGCCGTAGCGCTCCTCCTCATCCGGGGCGAGCGCTTCGCCCTGCAGGAAGGGCGCCTCTTCTGTCAGAATGGCGCGATCGCCGGTCGCCGCCACGTAGTGGGCCGTGACAAAGGGTAACCAGAGCAGGTCGTCCCGGATGCGCGTGCGGACGCCGCGTCCCGAGGGCGGGTGCCACCAGTGCAGCACGTCCCCCTCCTCGAACTGATGCCGGGCCGCGAGCAGGATCTGCTCCCGTGCCAGCTCCGGTGCGGCGTGGAGCAGTGCCATCACATCCTGTAATTGATCCCGGAAGCCAAAGGCGCCGCTCGACTGGTAGAAGGCCGAGCGCCCCCAGATCCGGCAGGAGAGATCCTGGTAGAGCAGCCAGCGGTTGAGGAGGAGGTTCATGGCGGGATCAGGGGTGTTCACGGTAACCGTGCCGAGCAACTTGTCCCAGAAGGCGTTGAGCGTCTCCCAGGCTTCCTCGACCTGCTCCGGCTCCTGGAAACGCTCGACCAGACGGAGTGCCTCCTCTCGGTTCGCTCCCTCGCCAAGCAGGAAATAGACCTCCTGTGCTTCACCCGGCTGCAGGTCAATGTGAAGCTGCATCACCGCACAGGGGTCAACGCCAGGGCGTACGGTGCCCGCCAGCCCGACCCGTTCCAAGGCGGCGGGCTGGCGGAGGCTGCCCATCCGTCCCAGAAATTCGGTGCGATCGGTGGTCAGGCCATGCGGCTCCTGGCTTGTCGTCATGAAGGCCACCCGCTCCCCGAACTCCTCATTGTAGGGATTCTGGGCCAGCAGCGCGTGATGCTCGGCAACATACGCCGGTTGAATCGTGGCCTGCGCCTGGTCGCGGGAGGTGCCGAGCACCCAGGGCGCGTAGTAGGTCGCGGTGAGGCGGCGAGTGCGCTCCCAACAGTTCTCTACCCGCAACTGGATCACCTTCACTGGCGCATCCGGCGCGGCGAAAAGACGGAGCCGTTGTTTTAAACCGTGGCTGTGATGCTCGAAGATCGAGTAGCCTGCACCATGACATACCAGATAGGGGGCGGGCGCACCGGCTGGGAGCGGCGTGGGCGACCAGAGCGTTCCTGTCTCCTCATCACGGAGATAGAGCACCTCGCCCGGATCATCGCTCACCGGATCGTTCGACCAGGGTGTCAGGCGGTTCGATTGGCTGTTGCCGTGCCAGGTGAAGCCGGAGCCGTTCTCGGAGACGAGGAAGCCGAATTCCGCGCCGGCGACCACGTTGATCCATGGCGCGGGCGTGACCTGGCCAGGAGAG
>JALZCF010000568.1 GCA_030863245.1 Chloroflexota bacterium | reverse complement strand
GGGAGCTCAGGTAGGGGCAGGATAGCCGCGATTCCCTGCGGCGTGACCGTCTCGGCCATCGACTGCATCACCTCCTCACTCACCTCCCAGGCGGATGGTCGCCACCGTTCTACGAGCTGCTCGACAGCAGGGTTGCCAAGCGCGGATTGAGTAAAGAAGAGGAACTCCGGCGCCTCCCCACTGTCCAGGGCATCCTCCACGAGGCGCAGACCCTCCACGAAGAGTTTGCCCTCCCGCTCCCGCTCCCGGCGCCGCCGCAGGGCGCGTGCCAGCTTGACCTTCGGGTTCTGCTCGCTCTCAATCATTGGGGGAGGATAAAACAAAAAGGGTAGAAAGGAAATCCCTTCTACCCTTGAATAGCAATTGGGCGCTTGTTACAGCTGTGCCTTCGCCGTTTCCACAACCGTGGCAAAGGACGCTGGGTCGCGGACTGCCATATCGGCGAGGACCTTGCGATCCAGATCGATGTTCGCCAGCTTCAGACCGTGGATAAAGCGGCTGTAGGAGAGATCGTGCTGTCGCGCGGCAGCATTGATGCGCTGGATCCACAGGCGACGGAAATCACGCTTGCGGAGCTTTCGGTGCTTGGTCGCGTAGCGCAGCGAGTGCAGTACCTGCTCGTTGGCCGTGCGGAAGCGCACCGAGCGCATCCCGCGATAGCCACGGGCCAGCTTCAAAATCTTCTTGTGTCGTCGGCGGGTTACGGTCCCGCCCTTAGCACGAGGCATAAATGTCCTCCATCTTGATCTTTTTATTGGTTGATAGCATTACAGCCCGTCGAGTAGGCGTGGAGGGCCGTGTGGTCAAAAGAGCTCACACGGCGAGCCAGTCGGCAGGGCCTAACCTTGATTACTTCTTCTTCTTGCCCAGGTAGGGCGCAAGCTTCTGAACGCGGCGGCGGAACGCGGAATTCTTGACTGGCTCGTACTTGTCGAACGAGCGGCGGACCCGGCCAGACGCTTTGCGCCGCAGGTGGCTTCCACCGATGTGCCGGCGCATGATCTTACCCGTGCCGGTTACCTTAAAGCGCTTCGCCGTGGCCTTGTGTGTCTTCATCTTCGGCATGATTGTCCCTTCTTTCCTTGGAAACACACAACAAAACATCCCCAGGCGCATCGTCCACCTGAGGATGGAACGGAACGATCGACTATAAGAAAAAACTAACTTGTTTCGGGCGTGAGAAGCATCGTCATCCGGCGGCCTTCAAAGTTGGGTGGCTGCTCGACGGTTGCTACGTCATTGAGCTGTTGCGCAATGTCATTCATGAGATCGCGTGCGATCTCAGGGTGGCTTCGCTCGCGACCCCGGAAGAGGCACGTCACAAGAACCTTGTTGCCCTGCTTGAGGAACTTGCGTGCCCGCTTCACTTTGAAGCCGATATGGTACGGATCCGTATCGGGGCGAACCCGGATACCTTTCACTTCAATCTGCTTCTGTGCCTTCTTCGCCGCCCGCTCCTTCTTTGTCTGCTCGTACATGAACTTGCCGAAGTCCATCACACGACAGACGGGTGGGCGGGCATTCGGCGCTACCTCGACTAAATCCAACCCTTTGCTGGCGGCATATTCCTTTGCTTCATCGGTTGGTTTAATCCCTAGATTGTTGCCCTCCTCATCAATCAATCGTACCTCGCGGATGCGAATCCGATCGTTGATGCGGTAATCTTGCTTGCTTATAGTCGAACCTTTCCTTTCTCGTGTTGAATAGATTCTTCACAACTAACTTTTCTCCACAACTGTCATTATACTAGTCATCTGCCACTTTTGCAAACAAAGGCAGCTTTCTCTCCACTCTCCAATCCGCACTCCGCATTCCGCACTCCGCACTCGAATCATTCCGCACTCCGCACTCGAATCATTCCCCAATCCGCACTCGAATCATTCCCCAATCCGCATTCCGCACTCCGCACTTCCCTCAAGCCCTGTGGCTGCGGCGCGCCTCTTCGAGTTCCGCCTCCAACTGGTTGATCTGGGTACGGTAACTGTCCAGGGTGCCCTCCAACTCACCGATGCGTTGTTGGTAGCCGACAATGTCTTCCTCGAGCTCGTTTTGACGCTTGCGGAGGCGCTCGTTCTCCTGCGTCACGGATTGGATCGTTGCCTGTAAGGTCGCGATCTGCGTTTTGGAAGCGCTACTGTAAGCGGTGAGAATGGCTGCGATGAGGCCACCCAGGCCGGTCAGCAAAGCGGTGATGGTGGTGGCGTCCATGATCTGGTCGATGATACGTAGCGCGGTCAGGTCAGTGGTCAGCGGTCAGTGAATAGCGGTCATCGTTCTGTCGGCCCCAGCAGGGCTTTCCCCAAGGGGACTTTAGGCACCCGGGATGGGATTAGAAAGAGTGAATTAGAACTGCTGTTCTATTCTTTCACAGTATAGTAGAACAATAGTTCTAATGTCAAGTGGAAATTCTGTAATGTACGGATGGTTGCGCCGTATCGGCAAGATGGGCGCCCCATCCGTATGTAGTCCCGATCAGAGGAGAGATAGGAGACTGGAGACTAGGGATTGCGGAGTGCGGAATGCGGAATGCGGAGTGATTAGAGACTGGAGGACTGGAGACTGGAGATTGGAGATTGGAGATTCGCAAGGCACAGCCGTACTTAATGGGTAAGTACTGCCGTACTCATTTCAGATGCAGTGGTTCTAGCGTTCGCCCGTCCTTTAGGCCTTTGTGTGAATTTGACGTTCCCGCGCGCCTTGACATAACAGCAAATTGTGCTATACTGATACTCGTTAGCCGCAAGACGGTTAACCGACAAAGCCGTTGAGGTAGGCGGGTGACAGTCGCGGTGGGGGTCCACCCAGTCCCATCCCGAACCTGGCAGTTAAGCCCACCAGCGCCGAGGATACTGCGCCCGCAGGGGCGTGGGAAAGTAGGTCGTTGCCCGCCTTCCCCAGCGGCTTTGTCAGACAGTAGGAATCACGGTGCCCAGAACAGCATTGGGCATGCAGGGAGGTTGCTTCAGCTAGAACGGCTGGGTCCTGAGCGGCGAAAGGCCGTGAACGAGTCAGGTCCGGAAGGAAGCAGCTATAAGCGAACACTTTTGGGTGCCTCAGGGGTGCCTGGTCGCACTCAGCTGACGCAACCTCCCAGCGTGCCGAGCCTGTCCCTGGGCACTTTTTTCTTTCTACCACACTCCACTCCATATTACCCATCATTACCCTCCTCCATACCAAATGATCAATGGCCAGCCGCCCCGTCCGCCAAACCAACCACCACCCCTTTCATCCTTCCTCCTTGCCGTTTTCATCCTTCATCCTTCCGTTCCGCTCCCACTATACACCATAGGTGCGACAGATCCGTCAAATCCGTGTGTTCATGATGCATCACTCACCGCGAAAAGCTCTACCCCCTCTGCGTCTTTGCATCTTTGCGTCCTTGCGTTAGTTTTCCGGCGATACCTTAGCTCCACGTCATCCTTCCACTCCTCGGCTAGCCTGGGGAGCAGAAGCTATAACAACCAAAAGCGGCGCGCTCCACAAATTCATGGATCACGCCGCTCTGTTACTAACACCACCCGCCGTGCTTACCGTATCAGCCTAGCGGTTCCAACTCCAGGCTTTTCTCCTCGATCAACCCCTTCGCCATGTCGATAAACTCCTCGACAGGCATCGCCCCGAGATCCTCTTCCGTTCGTAGCCGGACCGCAACCGTACCATTTTCCGCTTCCCGATCCCCCACCACGAGCATGTAGGGAATCTTCTGCATCTGCGCCTCCCGAATCTTCGCGTTCATACGGTTCGAGCTGGCGTCGACTTCAGCACGCAACCCAGCCGCGCGCAGGCGGCGCAACACCTCGTTTGCGTACTCGAGGTGGCGGTCGGAGATCGGAATGATCGCGACCTGCTGCGGCGCGAGCCATAGCGGGAAGGCGCCGGCGAAATGTTCGATGAGCACGCCGATAAAGCGTTCCAACGAGCCGAAGGGGGCACGGTGGATCATCACCGGTCGGTGGGGCGCGTTATCATCGCCGATGTACTCAAGGTCGAAGCGTTCCGGCAGGTTCATGTCCACCTGCACCGTGCCGAGCTGCCACTCCCGTTTGAGCACATCGCGCACGACGAAGTCGAGCTTCGGCCCGTAGAAGGCGGCCTCACCCTCCTCCACCGTGTACTCCATATCGAACCGATCGAGGGCGCTCAGGATCGCCTGCGTGGCGCGCTCCCAGACCTCGTCGTCGCCTACGTACTTCTCGCTCTCCGGGTCGCGGACGCCGACCCGGGCGCTGAAGTCCGTCAGTCCGAACGTTCGCAGCATCTTGAGCGTGAGGGATACGACGTCCGCAAACTCATCCTCGAGCTGGTCGGGCCGCACGAACATGTGGGCATCATCTATCGTGAAACCACGCACGCGCGTCATGCCGCCTAGCTCACCGCTCTTCTCCCACCGATAGACCGTGCCGAACTCCGCGATACGGATGGGCAGCTCGCGGTAGGAGTGCATCTGTTGCTTGTAGATCATGATATGGAATGGGCAGTTCATCGGCCGGAGCAGATAGGCGTTACCCTCCGTATCTTCCAGCGGCGGGAACTGGGATTCCTTGTAATAGGGATAGTGCCCGCTGACTTTGAAAAGGTCCAGCTTGCCGATCTGCGGCGTATACGCGGGCTGGTAGCCGGCCGCGAGCTGCTCCTCCTTCAGGAAGCGCTCCAACTGGTCACGGATGATCGCCCCCTTCGGCATCCAGAGGACAAGCCCTTGACCGACAAGATTCGGCTCGAGGGCAAAGAGGCCCAACTCACGGCCCAGCTTGCGATGGTCGCGCGCCTTCGCCTCCTCAAGATTCTTGAGGTACTCGTCCAGCTCCGACTGCTTGCGCCACGCCGTACCGTAGATACGCGTGAGCTGTGGGTTCTTCTCGTCCCCGCGCCAGTACGCACCGGCCACGTTCATCAGCTTGAGCGCCGTGTGCTTGATCTTGCCCGTGTGACGCACGTGCGGGCCACGGCAAAGGTCGACGAACGTATCGTGCTGGTAGACCGTAATCTTCGGCGCTTCATCCTCGGGTAGCGGGTTGCCATACTCATCCACCTGCCCCGCCGCCAATCCCTCGATCAGCTCCAGCTTGTAGGGCTCATCCTTGAACAGCTCGCGCGCCTCCTCCACCGAGACCTCGCGCACCTCAAAGGGATGCTTTCCCTTCACGATCTCCTGCATGCGGTTCTCGATCCACTCCAGATCCTCCTCGTTCGGAGAGCGAGGCAGGTCGAAGTCGTAATAGAAGCCATCCTCCACCGGTGGCCCAATGGCAATCCGCACATCGCCCTCCGGCTCAAACCGCTCCCTCACCGCCTGCGCCAAAACATGCGCCGCGCTATGCCGAATCCTATACAGCTCCGGATCGTACCCCTTTGGAATGTATCTTTCTGCCTCTTGGTAGAGGTCAAGTTCTTGGACATCCATTATTCATTCTCCTAGTTGTCTATTGCATGTTGCATGTTGCATGTTGCGTGGTGCGTGGTGCGTACTCCGTATTCTCCGCTCCCGGCTCCCCGCTCCACGAGCCGTTCCGTTCCCCGCTCCACGAGCCTTAGCAATGCGGAATCCGCCCGTTTTCACAGCGTTCGGGCGGCGCTGGCTCCCATGCAGCGGGCTGGGCAGCACGTAGCGCCTGGATCAGCGCCTCTACTTTCCGCACCGCATCGCCGTCACCCGCGAGCTTCTCCCACAGAAGCCGATGTAATTGTTCTTCCACCTGTTCGGGTCGAGGTGCTAGATAGGACATTTCATATCTCCTGTTCGCTGCAAAGGGTCACGCAGAATCACTCTCGCGGCAGAGGGTTCTGCACGCCCCCCTACCGCCAACCGGTATCGGTACTCGTATCGGTATCATCTTCAGTCATCATCATCTCCTTTTCTCAAGTGCGGAATGCGGAATGCGATTCGCGGATTGATTTAACCGCGTAGTGCGTGGTGCGTAATGCGTGAACTTCTAGCCAGGATCCGCACCTAAAGTTCACGCACCACGTAACATGCAACATGCAACAAAAAAGCCCCCGCCCCAGATCGGGACGAGAGCTGAATACACAAAACTCCCGCGGTTCCACCCGCGTTGTGCTATCTTGGATAGCACCACTCGTATCGCTGATATCGGAGCGACCCGAAACCCGTTACTCGGTTTACGCCTTTCCCAGGTCTGGCTCGGAAGTGGTCTTCACAGCGCCGTCACTAGCAGGGCTTCCAGCCGATGACCCCGCCTCTCTGGAGCGCGTCACACCGCTACTCGTCCTCGTCAACGCCTCACGCTATTATAAATACAGGATAGCAGAAAATTCTACCACGTGCAACCCCCCGCTACTCGTTCCACCCCTGTACGACCCGGATGGCCTCCTCACGTGTCTGAACCGTTCCCTGCGCCTGCTGCTCCCGAAGATTTTCAAGGATCTTGCCAATGATGGGACCTTGTTTGCCAGTAATCTCCATGACCTCGTTGCCATTTAGGAGAGGTTTGGGACGGACGAAACGTTCTTGCTCCTCAAAATAGGCTTCGAAGAGGTGCAGCACGACAGCGACAACCTCCTCGCGATCCTCCGCGAAAGCCTTGCCACGTTGGTCGGCAACAGAGTGTAGTGCGATATCCGGCCCCGCATCGCCTGTGTCGCGGAAGAAGCGATAGATAGCCCGCCTACTCGGTGGGAGATGATTGGAGAGTTGGAGGGGGCGCAGGTGGTGACGGACGACGCTTTCGGCGTACTGTACCGCCTTCGAGGCAAACTTCATGCGACGCATGATCCCTCGAATCATCTCTGCCCCCGCCGCCTCGTGCCGATAGAAGTGGATGCGCCCGTCCTTGCCTACCGAGCGTGTGGTAGATTTACCGATGTCGTGCAGGAGCGCCACATGCTTGAGGAGAAGCCAGCGTGGCAGCTCGTGGGCGATCTCTTCTTGCAGGTGCCATGTCATCGGCTCCGCGAAGCGAGCCATACTACCCCGCCAGAAATCGTCACTTTCTGCCCAAGGAAAGAGATTCTCCATGGCGTCGAGCACCAGAAGATTGTGCTCGAAAACATCGTGTGAGTGCGGTTGAGATTGGGTTACAGCTTTACCCATCACCAGCTCGGGCAGCAGTCGCTCCAGCACACTTAATTCGTCCAGCATCTCGACGCGCGCCATCGCACCAGGCGGTGCAAGGAGCCTCATCCACTCCTCACGCACCCGCTCCGCCGCCACCTCGCTCAGCCCGGGCACGGCGCGACGCATGGCCTGCTGCGTGCGCGGCTCGATCGTGAGCTCATGCGTGGCATGGAGCCGTACGGCACGCAGGATGCGCAGCGGATCATCACGAAGGGCGCGCGGGCCGGTGGCGCGTAGCACGCCCTCTTCCAGATCCGCCACCCCGCCCGTCGGGTCAATCGTCTCGCCGGTCAAAGGATCAAGCGCGATGGCGTTGACCGTGAAATCGCGCAGGTGCAGATCCTCTTCCAGCGTCGCCCCCTGCTCGCCCTCTGCCTCCCCACGAAAACGAGCCACATCAATCCAGAGAGGGCTACCCTCGTGCTGCACGACCACGCGCCCGACCTCTCGCTCCTCATCCAGTGCCACAAAAGAGCCCCCCAACTCATCCGCAATACGCCGGGCCCAACGTAGGCC
>JALZCF010000528.1 GCA_030863245.1 Chloroflexota bacterium | reverse complement strand
ATATGAGTGGGTTGGCGGTGGCATGGCGTGGCTTTCTGTCGAGGAATGTTTTGCCTCTATTAATCATCGTTGGGATAGGAACTCTGCTGGCGGCCGTACAACTGGTGCCGACGCAGCAGCTTTCGGCGCTCTCGCCGCGTGCGGGTGGGCTCACTTTTCCGGAGGCTGCCGCCTTCTCCCTCGACCCGCGCGTGCTCCCTCGCGCTCTACTTCCCACCTTCGGGCAGGATGCGGAGCTGTTGAGCGAGTACGTGGGATGGGTGGGCTTCGTGGGAGTGGCGCTAGCAGTGGTGGGAGTTTTGGGAAGTGGTGTCACTAAGGGTCGTGATTTTGGGATTCTCGCGGCCGGAACAGGGCTCCTACTAGCCTTCGGCGGCTACACCCCTCTCTTCTGGTTGCTATGGCGCATCGTGCCAGGCTTCGACCTCTTCCGCGCACCTGCGCGCTGGCTGCTCCTCTGGTCCCTAGGCATCGCTGTCCTCGCAGGCCTCGGGCTCTCTCGGAAGGATGAATTAGGAAGGATGAAGGATGAATCACGGCATCTAAGCCATCGCTTTCATCCTTCATCCTTCATCCTTCATCCTTCATCCCTTATCCTCTTGATCGGTGCTGCCACTATTCTCCTCTTCCTTTTCCTTCTCTTCGGTGCTTGGCCACCTCTTGATGTGTTGCCGTGGTGGATGGGGGCGATGGGTGTGGCGGTGGTGGCTATTGGGGCGCGTTGGATGTGGCCAGTGGCTTTCCCAGTCCCGTACGGTGCGGTGGTGGTAGGGTTGATGTTGCTGGAGCTATGGGTGGCTGCCTGGGGGTTGGATTACCAGGAGGCCACTGCGCCGGAGGCATATGAGGGGCTTCGGCCCGTCCCGGCCCACCTCATCACGGTACAACCGGAGCTTGGCGTACCGCGCCTTCTCTCGCTCAGCGATCTGACGTGGGACCCCGGCGATCTTGCGGCGCTCGAGGCGCGATATGCCGGCTTGCTGGGTGAGGAAGCGATATATGACTTCGTGGTGGCGATGAAGCTGAAGGAGGTGCTCGCGCCCAACCAACCGATGCGCTGGGACCTCCTGACGGCAGATGGATACGGTGGCGGCCTCCTGCCCACGGCGCGTTGGGTCGAATTCCAGCGCACCCTCCCCCTTGCCGAGATCGTACCGGATGGCCGGCTACGAGAGCAGTTAACCCGCATCCCGCGTCGGGCCTTGTTAGATGTGATGGGGGTCGAGTGGCTGGTGGCGGACAAGGTCCTCGATTGGTGGAATGAGGATATCTTCCACGACCTAGGTGCGCCGCTCCTTCTTGACGCCGGCGACATCGTACAGTGGGAGAGTGATTTCTCCGAGGCGACTGCATTCTCCTTCATCGTCATCGGTGAGTGGCCGGATGAACCGGGCACGGTAACGCTCGATGGGCGACCCATCGCCCTAGAGGAGGCGGAGGAGCGGGCTATCCGGGAGACGCCACGGGGTATCGAGCGCCACATGTTTCTGGCTCTTGACCCACCTTCCTCTGCAGAGGAGATAACCCTCGCCGCGGATGATATTTAAAAACAAAAAAGACTCTCGATCGTGGACGAGCGCCTTTCCGGCTTCGAGCCGCTGCCAGCCGATCCAACGCTCCAAACCACCTTCAGCGGCGACGTCAAGGTCTATCGCCGTCAGGATGTGCCTGGGCGAGCGTGGATCGTGCCGCGCGCAACCGGGGTTGCCACGACGGAAGTGGCTGCCACCCTCGTCGCTGAGCCGGCCTTTGATTCGCGCGTGACCGTTATCGTCGAGCAAGAAAATGGGGACAGACCGTTACCCGAGGGCAGCAGTGGCACCGTCACCTGGCTGCGCGACGACCCCGAGCACCTCACCCTGCGTGTCGCCGCACCAGAGGGTGGCTGGCTGGTGCTTGCCGATGCCCCTTTCCCCGGCTGGCAGGTGACGCTTGATGGCGAGCCCGTCGAGTGGCAAGCCGCAAACGTGATCAACCGTGCCCTCTGGGTCCCGCCAGGAGAGCATCTCATCGAGTGGCGTTACCAGACGCCGGGGTTACAGGTGGGTATCCTGGGAACGGTGCTGGGTGCTCTGTTGCTAGTGGGATGGGTTGTCTATGGGGTTCGACGCTAGACGCTCTGGGCTTCTTGCACTACACTTTGCGGAATGCGGAATGCGGAATGCGGAGTGCGGACTGGAGAGTGGAGAGTGGAGAGTGGAGAACGGACGATGGATGTTGGTGCGATTATGTGGTTTCGTGACACAGTTGGTATTACCTTGCCTATGATTACCCGGCACCACAAGGGAGAAAGTATCTGATGCTGAATATGCTGAACCGCGTTGTGACCATCCTTGCGCTGCTGACACTGATCGCCTGCTCAGCCCTGGCTGCTATGGGAGTTTTTCTTCCAGCCACTCTACGTGACCGAGTGGCGGGTGGCCTTTCCGCCGTTCTTGCCATGCCTGAAACCATGGCCTTTGGCCAGCAGATCGTCGTCCTGATCATCGCCTTGCTGATCGCGCTGGTCGCCTTCGCTCTCCTCGTTCTCGAGCTGCGCCCCTCACAGCGAGGCGACACCGTGCGTGTGAAGACAGCCGACGGGGGCGTGAACGCCGTCGCGCGGGATGCGATCCGCCAGCGGGTGCAGTTTGCGGTGGATCGGTTGGACGATGTCATCCATGTCGAACCGGCGATCGAGGGCGGCGGCAGGGGGCTGAGGGTACACCTGAACGTTACGACCTCGCCCTACATCGACGTACCGATGAAATCAGAGGAGATACGCGCCGTGACGCGTGAGGTGATCGAGAAGCAGATGGGGCTCATACTCAAGAAAGTCACGGTCACCATCAACCACGAGAAATACCAGGAGTTTGTCGGAGAGGAGATGGTCTAGTCGGTCGTGGAGAGGCAGGGCAGCCAGGCGCTACCGCAGATAGTAGAAGCCATCTTGTTCGTTGCCGATACGCCGGTGGAGATTGCCGATCTGGCGAAGGTGAGTGAGGCAAGCACGGAGGAGGTCGAAGCGGCACTAGCGGAACTAGCTGACGACTTGGAAGCGCGCGGCTTGCGGCTCCAGCGGTTCCGGGATCAGGTTCAACTGGTCACCGCGCCCCAGTACGCCCCCTGGGTCGAGCGCTTCCTTGGATTGGAGCTGTCCAGCAAACTCTCCACAGCTGCGCTTGAGACCCTCGCCATCATCGCGTATCAGCAGCCCATCACACGGGCGGAGATCGACGCAATCCGTGGTGTAAACAGCAGCGGTACCCTACGCACACTCATTCAACGAGAGTTGGTTGAGGAAGTGGGGCGACTAGAAACAGTGGGTAATCCCTATCTCTACGCCACCACCCCCACCTTCCTGCAGTACTTCGGCCTCAGCGGCCTCGACGAGCTTCCGCCCCTCTCCTCTGATGAGGAATCAAAAATGAGGGAGACTGGAGACTAGAGCGGGGAGCGGGGAGCGGGGAGCGGGGAGCGGGGAGCGGATGGTGGATGTTGGTGCGATTGTGCGGGTTCGTGATACAGTTGGTGTTATAGAGCGGAGAGGAGGCGCTCGATATCTTCGAGATTGTTGTAGAAGTGGGGGGAGACGCGCACGAAGGGGCCACGGGCGGAGACGGTAATCCGTTGGGAGTCGAGGTGAGAGACGATTTCCTCGGGTGAGCGGTACGGAGCGCAGAAGGAAACGATGCCACCTCGCTCCTCTCGCTCGGGCAGCGCCACCTCGTAGCCCCTCCCTTGGAGCCCCGCAACCAATGCTTCCCCGAGCTCCAAAATGTGGCGCTCGATGTTGGCAATGCCGATCTGCAACAAGGTCTCCACGCTGGCTGCCAACCCGTACAGGCTCGGCCAGGGCAACGTACCTGCCTCGAAGCGTGCTGCCCGATCAACGAGTGGCGCATCGTATCGGGAGAAATTCAGCACGTCCGTTGTACTGAGCCAGCCGTGATGCCCAGGTTGAAGGAAATCTAGCAATTCGCGGCGACAGAAGAAGAGTCCTGCACCGATCGGCCCCATCAGCCACTTCGGGCCGCCCGCCGCAAGAAAGTCGATCTGCATCCGCTCCACATCGATTGGTAGCGCCCCCGCTCCCTGGATCGCATCCACGCAGAAACGCACATCGTACTCCCGGCATAGCTGCCCAAGGGCTGCCAGGTTATTGCGGAACCCGGTCGCGAACTCCACAAAGGAGATCGCCAACAGGCGGATATTTGGGTGCTCACACATGGCGCGCTCCACATCCTCTAGGCGGATGCGGTTATTACGTGCCGGGAGACGAATAATCTTCACCCCCTTCTCCCGCAGTGGAAGCCAGGGATACACATTGGCGGTAAACTCCAGCTCTGCGGTGAGCAGCGCGTCTCCTGCTTGCCAGGGAAAGCCCTGTGCCACGAGCAGCAATCCCTCACTCGTGTTGGGCACAATGGCAACCTCATCCGCTGTTGCACCGATGACCCGCGCGAGCAACGCCCGGAACTCCTCCAGGGGCGAAGGGTTGTCGTCTCGTCCCCCATGCGTCTGCCACCACGCGATCCACTCCTCCATCGCCCCTGCTACCCTTGTGCTTAACGGGGAGGCGGAGGCATGGTTCAAGAATACGGTGCGTTCGGTGATAGGAAAGAGGGCGCGAGCACTGTCACTTCCTGGAGTCATTGATTGAGTCATACCTTACACCTCCAAGCGAAATCCATACCCGCGCACCGTTACAATATACTCCTTCGATGGGTCGACCTCCTCCAAGCGGCGGCGGAGGCGGCGGACGAGGGCGTCGATGGCTTGTTCTGTGACACCCTCCCGACTTCCCCAAATGGTTTCAGCGATCTCGTCCCGCTCGATAATTCTTCCTTGAGCGTTGACGAGCAACTCAAGCAGGTCGAACTGCGCGGGTGACAGGGGTGGATATAGTGCCTTGCCACCGATCGAGACTGCTTTCTTCTCGGGGTCGAGGCGGAGCGCAAAGCTCTTCCTGGCATCAGGGGGAAGCGGCACGGTGCCCTCCGCTCCAACAAAAGCAAGGCGAAATGCTAAACCGATCTGAATCACATCGCCATCACGCAGGGGCGTGGGGTCTCGCACCGGCTCACCATTCACGTAGGTCCCATTTTTGCTCGCAAGATCCTCAATGAAGAACCCTGTAGAGGTACGAAAAATGCGTGCGTGCTCGCGAGACACCTGTCGGTCAGGCAGGTGGATCTCACAGGACGGATGGCGACCTAATACCATTGGCTCGCGCTCCAGTCGCCAACGGCTGGCAACCTGCACGCCAGGGGGCTTTGTCACGACGGTGAGAATTGCATCCTCAGTGGACATTGAAACCTCCATTTCAAGGATAAGGGTCACGAGTCGACTCCTACCTTTGCTTGACAGGACGCATGGTGTGAGATAGGCTTTTCTTGTTGCAGAAGAAGGAGACAGTAATAGCGTGGCCCGCCTGTTGACCCCGGGGACCGTGCTGCGTGGACGCTATTCGATTACCGGGTTAGTCGGACAAGGCGGCATGGGAGCCGTCTACCTCGCGGATGATTTACGCCTGGAAGGACGCCAGACGGCAATTAAAGAGATTGCCCTCGATGCGTACGGCGCTCCAGACGACCCGATAGCCCAGCAAGCTCGCGAGCAGTTCCATCGCGAGGCTAGCATCCTCGCACGACTCGATCACCCCAACCTACCAAAAGTTTCAGATTTCTTTTACGAGGAGGGGCGTGATTACCTCGTCATGGACTACGTCCCGGGGCGCGATCTCCGCGAGATTTTGGAGGAGGCACGTGCCGAGGGCAAGTTCCTCGCGGAGTCGAAAGTCCTGAACTGGGCGCAGCAGATCGCTGAGGCACTCAGCTACCTGCACACCCAGACCCCACCTGTCCTGCATCGGGACATCAAACCTAGCAACATCAAGCTGACCCCCACAGGCCGTATCAAGCTGGTCGATTTCGGTCTCGTCAAAGTCATGATTACGGACGACGAGCGAACCGTGACGGTCCTCCAGGGACGTGGAACTGCCGCCTATACGCCCCTAGAACAGTATGGCGGCGATGCGGGGCACACGGATTCTCGCTCCGATATCTACTCCTTCGCGGCGACGCTCTACCACCTACTGACCGGGGAACTCCCTCCTGACGCCAAAGAGCGCTTCCTGCATCCTCACGTCCTGCGCCGTCCGCGCGAGCTGAACCCCCATCTTTCGACCGAGACAGAAGAGGCGCTCCTATGGGCGCTGGAAACACATCCTACCTCTCGTCCGGCGACCGTTACCGAGTTTATGAACGCGCTGACCCACGGGGTTAGCTACGAGAATGGCCGCCTCACTGCCTCAACCAGTTGGGACAGTGCCCTCTTACAGAACCGTCGTCTCCTACTGCTCCTCTTGCTCCTCCTATTCCTTGCCCTTTTCCTCACCTGGCAACTTAGCTAGAGCGTGCACGCTCTTGGCACGCGCCCACACCCACACCCCGTCATGGCTCTCGTACCAGGGCGAAGAAGCCACCGAGTATGGCGAAGGCAATGGCGCCCCAGCCGTTGAAGCCATCCGGCAGCAGGCGTAGGCCGTAGAGCAGCAGGTACCCAAGGTAGCCCCCGAGTCCGTACAGGCCAACCAAGAGCAGCCGACGCACAAGCACGGCGCGGCTTCTCGTGGAGGAAGCAAATCCAATTCCACCCACTACTGTGAGCCCGAGCAGCATACCAAAAAAGGCCCACCAGCCGAAGCCATCATTGGGCTGCCCGAAACGGGTGATCGGGACTGGCGTCGGCGTTGGCGTTGGGGTGGATGGGACGGGCGTGGCCGGCACACTAGTATAGGTGGGCGAGGGTGTCGGCGTTGGTGTGGGGGTTGGCGTCGGCGTCACCGTCGGTACCTCCGTGACGACCACAGCGGGCGCCTCCACCCCTTGAACATCGATCATAACATCTGTACTGTTAAAGGGTGGTGCGTCGACCGGCGCCGCCCTGATAGACAGTTGTCCGTCACGGAACAGGTTGATTGTCGTGCGAGCGACACCATCAACTGTCAACGCCGTTTTTGGCGGCTGCTCGATCCCTTCATTTGGGTAGCGGAGGATGAAGTTGATCCTGGTACCATCGGGCACGGGATTGTTGTTATGATCCAGGATGACACTGGTCCGCAAATCTACCTCTCTGCTAGCCGGATCCTCCGATACATTTAACAACGGATCGAACGGCAGACAGGTATCCAACGGCACCTCTGGCACATCCTTACAAAGGTTAACCGTTTGATTGGGGTTTGGTTCCAGTTGATCCTCGACATCGTAATTCAGGGGGTAGATCGAGACAGGTGAGGCCCCATTCGCCGGGATCGCCTGGAAAAGGAGCAAGGCGGCGGCCTCCGCAAAGCGCGGCGCGGGCGCATAGAGCGCGTAGTAGGCACTTACCTTACTAATCTCCGTTGAATCAAGGTAGTTCGGAGAACCGAAGGTAAAGACCACGATGCGCTGTCCTTGAAGCTGTGGGTTATACACACGCAGAAAGTCATTCAGTACACGACTTTCCGGGAAGAGGGTGCTCTTGTCCTGCACGAGGAAGATCAACCAGCTCGCTTCCTCTAGCAGACGTTGCACATCAACGCCACTCTCGGTTAGCGCGATCTGCCCCTCCATAAAGGCCTTCAGCTCAGCAAAACTTACACTGTTGACTCTCTCCGGGTCCAGTTCTCCGCTGCCTTCAGGACCGTAGCGCTGCAACAACTGTCTTTCCAATTCCAATGGATCGACAGTCGGACGCGCAGGACAGGTCAAGCAGTCACGGATGGGGCGCGCGTCGGTGAAAATGGCAATGTCCTCACCGTTAAGCGGAGGATACGGCAGGACCCCTGCCACCTCCTCTGCAGTGGGATAGAGTAGCGTCGCAGCTTCCTGCGCAATGCGGGCGACCGCATTCAGGTGGTCAGGTGTCTGGAGTGGTGAGGGGTCTAGCGACGTAGGGTCTGGCAGGGGCTCCGCCGCGCTTGCGAGATCGCCGTCGTAGAGACGCAGCTTCAGCTCGAGCAGGCGCACGAGTGACTCGTCCACTCGTGCAGCGAAGACCGGATCGTTCTTGTATTGTTCGGCAAAGAACTCCAATGTCCGCCCGATATTTTGTAGCCGCTCCTCCCAATCATCCGTCAGAGCAAAGTCGCCCAGAAACAGTAGGTCATTGCCAGCGTTGAAGGCATCTCGCGCGATCGTATGAGCCGGGAAGCCTCCTGTCTGCTGTTGGTAGAAGCGGCGCAAGGGCGCAGCACCCAACTCCTCGCTGATCAGGATACCTCCTGCCGCGCGCCACGGTTGCAGTTCTGACTGAGCAATGAGTGTTGGGAGCGACTGTGCATCCAAGGAGATCGGCCGGGTGGTCTGGCGGATGTTGCCCTGGAGCGCCCGATAGCGCAGGTTAGCTACCAGCAGGCCATCCACCGAGACGGTATCGGTTGCTAGGCCATTGGCATTGGTAACCGCGTAAAAGGGAGGTAGATCCTGCTGTTGAAGTACTGGTAATGGCTTGTGGACAGTTGCGATCTCTTCATCTGGCCAGCGGTCACTGCTACCCAGACCAGGGAAGTGGCTAGCAACAGTTGCCATACGTCCCTGGCTCCCCTGCGCCACACCTCTCACGAATGCCTTACCCATCTCTCCTACCCAATAGGGGTTGCTACCGAAAGTGCGCGTTCCTAGAGGACTCTGTTGCTGGGGATCGGAGGCGTTTGCTACGTCGAGCGCCGGGCCCAAGAGCATGTTGATGCCCACCGAACTCAGTTCTTGTCCCACGATGTATCCGGTGCTCTCAGCGTTCTGTTGGTTCCACGTTGCCCCAATCGCCATCTCAGAAGGGAGTTGGGTAAAACCGTTCTGAGGCAGCCCATCTGCGTAGAGCGTGCTGGGGGAATCGAGCTGGCTGGCAACGAATAGGGGGATGAACGGCCCACTCCCCTCCCCCTCTACGCTGCTCGCTTGTGCCAGTAGCTGGAGGCTGTTAGTCAACTCCACCAACGAGGCGGCGGTATCGCTGCTGTTTTGGTAGTTACCATTGGAAGCCCGTAGCACGACGCCACCCACGTGCAGGTCGCGCACGAGTGTCCCCACGACACTTCCCTCGTCGACTACCGCACCGGGGAAGGTGACCAAGAACAATTGGCCCACTCGTTCCTCCGCCGTCATCTGGGCAATCAATTGCTGAACCTGTGGCGCAGGCGCGTTTTCCGGCCCCTGCGCAACCACATGGCTCATAGGCAAACCGAGTTGAAGCAGGCAGAGGAGTAACAGAAGTATTACCCGGAGCATCTTGATGAAATGCCCTATCGAAAGCGAGCCAAAGTTAAACACTGAGAGGTCGATGACCAATAAGATCAGCGAGGAGAACGCGATCCCTCCTCTTTCGAGCAGCGTAGGAAAGTCGTAGGGTTGGCGTCATGTGAGAAGGCAGACAGTCTTCTATCATACAGTCAAGCAACAGCATATCTTTCTCCTCCTTCTGTAAAACGCCTCGGGCCCGCGACACCCGAGGCGTTTGACTTTTCAGCTGACTTCCCCGAAAAGATGTGCGCCGTCTGCTCTATCGCAGATTATAGCACAGCCATCGCTTTTTTCATTCCCCTTCATGCATCTCGATCCATTCGACCGCCGCCCGCGCCACAATCTCACGGTCGAAATCCTCGGTGATGATGTGATCACTGTTCTCCAGCCAGAGGAGCTCTTTCTTCTGGCTACCCGCGTGCTCGTAGATCCAGGTGGCATTTTCTGGCGCGATCACGCTATCCTGTCGCGCATGCATCACGAGGAGCGGTGCTGTGATTTTCGGAATCTGCCGCCTCACCCTCTTCGTCAGCACCCGCATCTCGGCGATAGCGTGAAGGGAAGTTTTGGGATAGCTGGGATGGCGCGCCCGTGCCTCGTCGTCGAAGATCGAACTCCCTTTCGCGCGTTTTGCTTGGAACGGCCGCACATACGATATGACTCGTGCCAGACGCGCTGCAGCGTGCAACCACACAGCGCCTCCCATGCTCACCACAGCCACTGGGTTACGCGCCGTGCCCAACCACAGCGCAAGCGTTCCCCCCAATGACGTCCCTAACACTGCTACCGTCCCATGCTCCTGCTTCATCTGATCGTAGCGCTGCTCCACCGCGCCCGTCCAATCGGTCCACCTGATGCCTGCCAGATCCTCCGGCCGGGTTCCGTGACCCGGCAACCATATGCTTTCTGCATGAAACCCCGCATCGCGCAGCGCCACGCCGACCGGGCGCACCTCCCAAGGCGTGGAGGTTAACCCATGAAGCAGCAAGCAGGCTGGCGGGCGCCCCTCCCAACGGAACGGTTGTGCCTCGGGATGAGTAATCGGTGTTCGCAAGTTATCCCACCTCACTTCTCAACTACGCACTACCCTCGAAAGAACATTGCTACTTGAGATTATAAACCGCACACATCCAACTCAAAAGGGGTTACTACAGTGGTCAGTGGTCAGTGATCAGTAGAACAGCTCGTAGATGGTAGGTGGTAGACAGGAGGAGTCAGGCTCCCGACTGATTATACTTTGAAACCCCCCCACCTTGTGATACGATACGGCGTGTTTTGACATAAGGTACCCGCCTCTTCAGCGGAGGCTTTGGGCAGATATGAGGAGGAGATAGTGGCAGAGGATGGAAAGGTGAGGGTTGCCATCATCGGCGTTGGCAACTGCGCGAACTCCCTGATCCAGGGAGTGCATTATTATAGAAATGCAGCGGACGATGAGTTTGTGCCTGGGCTGATGCACGTGAACCTGGGCGGCTACCATGTCCGAGATGTTGAGTTCACCGCAGGGATTGATATCGATAGTGACAAAGTCGGCAAGGATCTATCGGAAGCGATTTGGGCTGGGGAGAACAACACGATCAAGTTTACGGATGTGCCCCACATGGGTGTGAAGGTCTATCGGGGCATGACTCATGATGGTCTCGGGAAATACCTGAAGGAGAAGATCACCAAGGCGCCTGGTCCGACAGATAATATCGTCGAGTTGCTCAAGGATACCAAGACCAATGTCGTCGTCTCCTATCTGCCCGTCGGCTCAGAGATGGCAACCAAGTGGTACGTAGAACAGATCCTTGACGCAGGCTGTGCGTTCGTAAATTGCATCCCGGTCTTCATCGCCCGCGAGCCCTATTGGCAGCAACGTTTCCGGGATGCGGGCGTACCGATGATCGGTGACGATATCAAGTCGCAGGTGGGCGCAACGATCGTGCATCGCATCCTGGCGCACCTCTTTCGCGAGCGCGGCGTGCGGTTGGAGCGCACCTCGCAACTCAACGTCGGCGGCAATATGGATTTCTACAACATGTTGGAGCGCAGCCGACTGGAGTCGAAGAAGATCTCCAAAACCAATGCAGTCACCTCCCAGCTTGATTACGAGCTCCCTGCGGAGGATGTCTATATCGGTCCGTCCGATTACGTCCCCTGGCTCACGGACCGTAAGTGGGCGCACATCCGGATGGAGGGCCGTTCCTTCGGCGATGTACCGCTCAACCTCGAACTGAAGCTGGAAGTGTGGGATAGCCCCAATTCGGCTGGCGTGGTGCTCGATGCCATCCGCTGCGCCAAGCTAGGGCTTGACCGCAACCTGAGCGGTACCCTCGTCGCGCCCAGCTCCTACTTCAAAAAGTCGCCACCGATCCAATATCCGGATGACGTGGCACATGAGATGACCGAGGCGTTCATTAGGGGCACCAATAACGAGACTCTACCGGCTTGAGGCGAGTAGGCACGGTACAGGCAATGCGCATCTATCTGTACCGCCTCGCGGCCTGGCTGGCACCGAAGCTGCCACTCGGCCTAGAATATTGGCTGGCAGTGCTTGCAGGCGACCTGTTATGGTTCTTCGCCGAAGGGACTCGTGCCAAAATCGAGCATAACCAACGCCGTGCTCTGGGGCCGGGTGCGACGCCAGAGCAGGTGTCGCAGAGCAGCCGCCAGGCGCTACGCAACCTGGCAAAGATCTACGTAGATGAGTTCCGGCTACCGGCGCTCAGCCATGAAGCGCTACGCGAGCAAATAACCATTCATGGCCTAGAGCACTTACAAGCGGCGCACGCGGCAGGACAGGGCGTGATCGTGACCTCTGCTCATTACGGTGCTCCCCAGGTCGTGGGGCAGATGCTTGCCGTGCTAGGGTATCCAACGACGGTCGCCGTCGAGCATCTGCAACCGGAAGAAGTATTCCAATTTATGTGCAATCTCCGCACCAGTCACGGCCTTCGCCTGATTCCGGTGGATCAGCCCCTGATGCCGTTGGTACGGACCTTGCGGAAAGAACGTGGTATAGTAGGGCTCGCGGTGGACCGGAACGTCACCGGTTCGGGTGTCTGCCTCCCTTTTCTGGGAGAAGAGACACGCATTCCCGACGGTCCCGTTCGGCTAGCGCTGCGTACGGGGGCGACCCTACTGCTCGCGCTATGCCGTCGCGTTCCTGAGAACCGCTATGAAGCGGTCGTCCTGCCGCCGATCGAGCTCCCGGATACGCTGGAGGACATGGAGGCGGCAGTGCGTGAGGGGACCGCACGCCTCATCGCGTGCCTCGAGCCCTTCATCCGGGAACGACCAGAACAATGGATCTTGACCGTGCCACTCTGGAAGAGTGGATGCGGAGAAGAGGATTAAAGATGCTCCGAATCGCGCTCGTTTCCCCCTACGATTTTGCTTGTCCTGGTGGGGTGAACGAGCACATTCGGTACCTGGCCCGTCATCTACGGCAGCGGAACCATGTAGTGGAGATCCTCGCGCCATCCTCCAGCGATGACGCTGTTGCGGAGGACGGCGTGCTTCGGATGGATGCCAGCATCCTGCCGATTCCGTTTGGGGGGTCCATCGCGCGCGTCACGTTGTCACCCACCGTGCTGAGTGAGGTCAAGAAAATCTTACGCGACCGGGAGTACGACATCGTTCATGTGCATGAGCCGACGACGCCCGCCATGGGTCCCGCCGTCCTGTATCACTCGCGCTCGGTCAACGTCGGTACCTTTCATCACTATCGAGATGAAGTACACCTCGGCTACGAGTACGCGCGGCCGCTTGCCCTCTACTTCGTCGACCGGCTGGATGGTCGGATCGCGGTCAGCAGTGCGGCGCGCGACTTCATCGGCGGCTACTTTCCAGGCGACTATCGGACCATTCCCAATGGCATCGAGGTAGCGGATTTTCGGGATCCCTCCGCTGAACCATGGCCGGATTACTGGGACGATGGCAAGCTCAACATTTTGTTCGTGGGGCGTTTGGAAAAGCGCAAGGGTTTTCGCTACCTGCTGCGCGCCTTCCGCATCGTGAAGCGGGCGATCCCGGAGGCGCGCCTGTTGGTGGTAGGTGCGTACGAGAGGGAGGATCGCGTATCGTACGTGCGTTACGTGCGCCACTTCCGTATCCGCGACGTGAAATTTATCGGACAGGTATCCCACGCCGATAAGGTGCGCTGGTACAAAACCGCCCACCTCTTCTGCGCACCCAGCACGGGCGGCGAGAGCTTCGGTATGGTGCTGACGGAGGCGATGGCTGCGGGCGTTCCGATTGTCGCGAGCGATATCCCGGGTTACGAGGATGTGATCGAGGATGGGGAAACGGGGCTGCTAGTACGCCCAGAAGATGAGGAAGCCCTGGCCGATGCGCTGATCTACCTACTACGCCATCCTACCCATCGACAGCTGCTCCGTGCGGCGGCATGGTGCGAGGTAGAACGTTACGACTGGACACGGGTGAGTAGCGAGATAGAATCGTACTATTATGAACTGCTGGCCCGCAAGGAGCACGCTGTGCACGTCGATCACCTGCACTACACAGAAGCACAATTGAACATTTAGAGAGATTGCGTTGGAGAAACTTATGCTCTCAGAGTGGCTGCGTGGTCATACCCGTGGTTTGGTAGACAGCGCTGCACTTGTCTTACACAAGCTGGGATTCACGCCGAATTCATTAACCCTGATGGGCACCGCATTCATGTTCGCCATAGCGCTGGTGCTGGCACAGGGGTACTTTGTGCCTGGCGCGATCTTGATCGCGCTTGCCGCGG
>JALZCF010000495.1 GCA_030863245.1 Chloroflexota bacterium | reverse complement strand
GCACTCTCTGCCAATCGTCGCCTGTTGCTGGTAGCGCTGTTCCTCCTTGTGAGCGTTAGCTTTCCCATGGTGGTTGCTGCTCAGGCACCACAAGGCGAGCCGACTGTCAATGATGTGGCAAAGGAGCTGTACTGCCCACTCTGTGCCGGTTTGACCGTCGACGTGTGCGAGCTGGAAGTGTGTGATGATATGCGCGCGGTAATTGCGGAGCGGCTGGAGGCGGGAGAGAGTCCACAACAGATCAAGGCATATTTTGCCGAGCAATATGGCCAGACGGTTTTGGGCAAGCCTTCGACGGAAGGCTTTCATCTGACCGCCTGGGTAATGCCCTTCTTCGTTCTGGTGGGCGCTGCCCTTATCCTTTTCGCCTGGCTCCGCAATCGCGCTGATCTGTCCCCCACGCCAACTTCCGCACGAGTGGTTCCCTCTGGTGATTACGACGCCCAATTGGAACGTGAGCTGCAGCGCTTGGATGAGTCATGACAACGCAACCTCTCGAAAAGACCTTTTCGACAACTCGTCAGAGCCGTCCCTGGTGGGCCCTACCCACTATTCTACTCTCGCTCGTTATTGTGCTCCTGCTCGCCTATGGTCTCTGGCGCAACGATCGCACACAGCTTGTCGACGGACCCGTTCCAGAATTTACCCTACACACATTTGATGGGGAGGAGATCGCGATTGGCGATCTCCAGGGCAAGCCGGTCATTATCAATTTCTGGGCCTCATGGTGCCGCGAATGTGACAAGGAGATGCAGCTGCTCCAGCAAACCCACGAGCGCTACGGAGATGAGATCGTCTTGCTGGGGGTTGACCACGTCGACACCGAAGCCAAGGCCCTCGCCTACCTCCAGCAGTATGGCATCACCTACCCGAATGGCCCCGATCTTGGGGGACGCATCGCCAATGCCTTCAATATCAAGGGCGTACCCGAAACCTTCTTCATTGGTCCGGATGGCACCATCCGGGGCATGCACCTTGGCCCTCTCGACCAAGCTGCCCTCGCAGGATGGATCGCCGAGCTGCAGAACGAGTAGACCCGGCTAACGTACCGTTCCCTGCATCAGCATGAATTCCGTCGTCCCGTCCTCTGGCTCGAAAGCCAGAATGGCACGCTGATCGCCCCGATGGTAGCGACGTACATTCCCCCCGTCGCCAAATCTCAAGGTGTCCACTAGTCGCCAACCCAGCCGTTTCATCTCATCGTCGTAATGCTCAACCATATCAAGAAATGCTTCTTCCACCCGGAAGTGCCCTACGATCTCATCATCCACGGTTTCCCTGTGAGCCTGGGTGACAGCTATCAAGCTGATGGGGAGTGTCTCGGGATCCAACGGCTCGGCGCCGGTGATGATCGGAATATCCCCTAACGTTGGTCCCTCCGGTTCCACGCGAGTCTCGGTGGTTTGACAACCAACCAGCAGGAGAGTGATGAGTATTCCAAGGGCGACTCCTGTAGAAAAGAGTGATGGAGCCGATACGAATGTCTGTCGTTCTCTCACTGTCGCCTCAGAAACCTTATAATCTCCTGCTCGAAGGACTCGCGCCGCCACCCTTCGGTCCCCATAAAGTGTGTTGCGTTCGGCACTACCCAGAGCGCAGCATCGGGGATGGTACGGTACATCGCGATAGCATCTTCTAGTGGCACGACAGGGTCGCGATCCCCCGAGATGATTAGTGTGGGGCTGGCAATGGTCGCCAGATCGCCAAGGTCATGCATGTGTTCGGTCGTAGCGGGGTCGAAAGCGTCTGCCACCTTCTTCGTGACCTCCATCCATGCATCTGGACCTCCCTGTGGCTCGTGCTGCTCGCTCATCCATCTATCCAGTCGCCACTGCTGCCACGCCTCCGGCTCAGCCATCTGCTGCACTCCCTCGTGAACGGCGGGGCTGCTGCGATAGCTTGTACGGAAGATTATCAATTTATCTACCCGCTCCGGCTCCGTCAGCACGATCCATAGGGCAATCGCTCCTCCCATCGAGGAACCAAGCATATGCGCTTTCTCGACGCCCAGATGGTCGAGCAGTTCCAGCACCGCATCGGCCATCGCGCTGATGGAAAGTTCCAGTACGCTGGGGCTTGCGCCATGCCCCAATGCGGAGGGTACGATGAGATAGAAATGCTTGGACCAACTGTCCAGAAATGGATCCCACTCCCCACGCGTCATACCTCCTGCATGGAGCAGCAGCAGTGCAGGGTTATCAGAATCACCCCGCGTTATGTAATCAAGCATCGTTTACTTTTGACCTCTACTCTTCTAGGTTATAAGAAAGTTGCGCTTCTACACTGTACCTTCACCGATCGTTGTCTATCCTCACGCTGCCGCTTCCTCCCGAGCCGCCTTGAGGATGTTCAGGATATCACGTTGAAAACCAGCGTGTCTAGCCCGGCACGTGCCGTGTACAGCGCGGCCCCCAGCCCTGCTGGCCCCGCCCCAACAATTGCCACATCCACAATGGCATCACCCTCACAGGTGCTCATGGTGTTCCTTTACGTTATCGCGTCCGTGTAACAGCAACAAAGGGTAGCATGCAACATGCAAGATGCAACGTGATCCCCTTCACACTGCACTAACTGAGCAATTACTGTTTGACAAGAGCAGAAAGTCGAGTATAATGAAAAACGTCTCGCGGGTATAGTTCAGTGGTAGAACGTCAGCTTCCCAAGCTGGATGTCAGGGGTTCGAATCCCCTTACCCGCTCTCGCACACGAAGCCGCCATCTGGTGGCTTTTTTTGTTGGTATGGACTCAGGCCGGGAGGTGCCCGGCACTTCAATTGGGCGCGTGCTCGTACAGGTATCTCTCGACAAAGTGCCGGGCACCTGAGTCGTTACGTTTGTTGTTTGGAAGTGGTAGGAGCATCAGAATGGCTGTCCGGAAGATCTACACGTTACCCAAGTATGAGAAGTTACTGCGCAAGAAATCCAAGCCGGTGAAAAAGGTGAATCGCCAGGTGCGCGAGCTCGTTCAGGATCTGCTCGATACCCTGGAGACCCAGGCAGGCGTGGGTCTGGCTGCACCGCAGATCGGAATCCTCGCACGAGTTTGCCTGGTGATGGTCGGCACCGACGATGAACGTGATGAGGCAGGAGGGGAAGGCAAAACGGAGATTATCCCGCTGATCAACCCGGAAATCCTGGAAGAGGGAGAGCTAGAGCGTGGGTATGATGGCTGCCTTTCCATCCCTGGCCTACAAGGGTACACCCGCCGACCAAAGACGCTCCACGTGCGCGCTATCGACATGGACGGCGACACGGTGGAGTATCTTTTCGAAGGGTTCGACGCTCGCGTTGCAGCTCACGAGATCGATCACCTTGACGGCATCCTCTATTTCGACCGTCTCGACACGCTCGAGGATCTCTACTATATGGTAGAAGATGAGGAGGAAGAAGGGAAAATTGCGTTCCTCGCTTACCTGGATGTCCATCCCGAACTTCGCCTTACACCAGATAAGCGTGAGGAACTTCCGACACGTGGCGTGAAGACCATCATGGATTAGACATGCATGCTATTCGCCTGCACCATCCATTAAATCCCGCTTGACCGACCTCTAGCACTCGGGCCCTCGAAGTGCTAAAGGTTTGACTTGTCGCGGGATACTGTTATAATTACGCTTGTCGATATTTCGTGAAACAAAGTATTTGTTACATCCGTACTGATAGCAGAGTGATAGCTAAGTGTCTGGTCCTTGTTAGCTCAAGTTGATGGCCCAAAGCTTGCCGATAGAGCAAGAAAGTTTTGAGCCTCGAGGACCCTTAATGAGAAAGCAGGATACGAATGCGCTTTGACCGATTCACCCAGCGCGCCCAGGAAGCTATTGCCCGCTCGCAGGAGATTCTCATTCGCTACCAGCACTCCCAGATGGATCTGGAACACGTGCTGTTGGCCCTGCTGGAGCAACCGGAAGGAGCCGTACAGGAGATCTTCGAGTTGCTTGGGGCCGATATTGAGGTCATGAAGCGACGGGTCGACCAGATTCTGCAGGCGCAACCAAAGGTTCGGGGTGGCACGTCACAGGCGATGCCGACCCAGGTCTTTGTTACACCCGCGGTCCAGCATCTTGCCGCTTTGGTGGGGCAAGAGGCAGACCAATTGGGAGATGAATACATTTCGACCGAGCACATCCTGCTCGGCATTGTTGGCATGGTGGAGCAGACTCGCTCGCCTTTGACACGGCTCTTCGCGGATATAAACGTCTCCAAGGAGGACGTCTACGACGCGATCGAGGAGCTGCGTGGCGGTCGGACGGTGAACGATCCCTATGCAGAAGATCATTACAAGTCACTAGAGAAGTATGGCCGTGACCTGACGCGCCTCTCGCGCGAGGGTCGCCTGGACCCAGTCATTGGACGCGAGAAGGAGATCCTGCGCATGATGCGGGTGCTCGCTCGTCGCACCAAGAACAACCCGGTGCTGATTGGCGAGTCGGGTGTGGGTAAGACGGCCATTGCGGAAGGCCTCGCAAACAAGATCGTCGAGGGCGACATCCCAGAACACCTGATGGATAAGCGGATCATCGAGCTCGATCTCGGCGCGATGGTTGCAGGCAGCCGCTTCCGTGGTGAGTTCGAGGAGCGGCTCAAGGCGGTGATGGACGAGATCCAGAACGCCGAGGGCCAGATCATCCTCTTCATCGACGAGCTGCACAACCTCGTCGGCGCGGGCGCAGCTCAGGGGGCAATGGATGCCTCCCAGATGGTCAAGCCGATGCTGGCACGAGGCGAGTTGCAGGTCATCGGTGCCACGACGCTGGATGAGTACCGCAACCACGTCGAGCAGGATCGCGCGCTGGAGCGTCGCTTCAGTCCGATTTTCGTGGATGAACCGAGCGTCGAAGAGACCATCGAGATGCTCAAGGGACTTCGCAGCCGCTATGAGCAGCACCACAACGTCACTATTCAGGACGAGGCGCTGGAGGCGGCGGCAAGCCTGTCCGACCGGTATGTGACAGAGCGTCAACTGCCCGACAAGGCGATTGACCTGATTGACGAGGCAGCAGCCAAGCTGCGTGTGGATATCTTCAACATGCCAGCCGACCTTCGTAATCAGAAGGCGGAGTTGGACGAGCTGACGATGGAGGAAGAGGAAGCCTGGCAGGAGCGAGACTACGAGCGCGCCGCGCAGATCCGCAGCCAGCGCATCCAGCTCGAGGAGTCGCTGCGTACGGCGATCGAAGAGTGGCGCGCGGAGCAAGGCCTCGACGAGGTTGTGGAGCGCGAGGATGTGGCCGAGATCATTGAGAGCTGGACCGGCATTCCTGTCAAGCGGATGCTCCAGACGGAGGCGCAGAAGCTGCTGCAGATGGAGGATCACCTCCACGAGCGCGTCGTTGGCCAGGATAAGGCCATCGAGGCCGTATCGGATGCCATTCGCCGTGGCCGTTCCGGCCTGAAGGATCCGAAGCGACCGCTGGGTAGCTTCATCTTCCTGGGCCCAACGGGTGTCGGCAAGACGGAGCTGGCGCGCGCGGTAGCCGAGTTCCTCTTCGATGACGAGGATGCCATGGTGCGCGTGGACATGTCTGAATTCCGCGCTGGTCATACGGTGAGCCGCCTGATCGGTTCGCCTCCGGGATATGTTGGCTACGGCGAGGGGGGTCAGCTGACCGAGGCCGTGCGACGTCGCCCCTACCAGGTGGTGCTCTTCGATGAGATCGAGAAGGCACACCCGGAGATCTTCAACGTGTTGCTCCAGGTGCTGGACGATGGCCGCCTCACGGATGGCCAGGGCCGCACGGTGGACTTCCGCAACACGGTGATTATCATGACGTCGAACCTAGGTACGAAGTACATGTCTGGTAGCAGTGGCCCGCTCGGGTTCCGTGTGGGCGAGCGAGCGAACGACAACCTGCTCAACAACCAGGCCATCGAGGATGACCTGAAGAGCATGTTCCGTCCGGAGTTCCTGAACCGTGTGGATGAGGTCATCATCTTCGATGCGCTCACGGCAGAGCAGATTCGCGAGATTGTGGAGCTGCAGGTGAAGCGTATGGTACAGAACGTAAGCGCTCATGGATTGAAGATCCAGCTGGATGAGGCAAGCCGCGACTGGCTGGCCGAGAAGGGCTACGATCCACAGTTCGGTGCCCGCCCGCTCAAGCGCGTCATCATGCGCGCCATCGAGAGCCCGCTCTCGAAGAAGCTGCTGGCTGGTGAGTTCCAGGAGGGCGATACCGTGCTCGTCACCGTTGCTGAGGGTGGCGAGGAGCTTGCCTTCGAGAAGGTCAAGACTGAGGCCGAAGCCGAAGTCGAGGTTGTCGTCTAGCTTGACATCGATTCGCCTCGACTCTTAAGCGAGCCATATCAGGTAGGGCGACGACGTCGCCCCAACGACATACCCGATCACGCACACGCCACTCCCCTAGGGGAGTGGCGTGTTTTGTTTGGTGCTTACCGAGCCGAACCTGTGAATCTGAAGCCGTGGAGCGGGGAGCGGAGAGCGGAGAGCGTGACCTGCCATTGCCGTCATCATGCTCACACACCTCACCTACAGTTCACGCACCACGCACCACGTGTGCGAAGCACATGCGCGCAGCGCACATGCAACATGCAACCAGACCATCTTTAGGTCCACAGGTTCGGCTCTATTAATGGGCTTGATAGTTACTAGAACATATGTTTTAATTAGAGCCAGCCTGTTACGCCAACCGCTCACTGTCCGTGGCCTTTCCGAAAGGGTGTGACCGATGAAAGCAAGCTGCGACTCCCGACAAGCCATGATCCCGGCAGAACTCCTGCGTGAGCTAGGGCCGGGTTGGCACGAATCGCGCCAGATCCGGCCGTCGACCTCCTCTATGGTGCGGCAGGCGGCACGCCTGCACCCGCCCTCCCTCCTCGAGCGGCTACAGCGTCAACGGCCAAGGCAGCAGAAAAGCCTTGCCGAGGAATGGGGGGAACAAACAACTAACCAGTCTTCAGATGGTTAGCCGTCCGACAAGACCCACCGCCACGGGGTGGCACGCCGTATGCTTCAACCACTTGAAGAGGCACCATCGACAACAGGAGACCTATATCATGATAAATGAACTGCTCTACAGACTCGGCGTGAAGGAGAAACCGCGTAGCGAGAAGGTGAAGGACACACTCTCGGATGCGATCCACACTGTCGCAAGTGCTCTTGACGAGATGGCCGCCAAGTCTCGTGAGGAAGCGCCGAAAGTGGCGAAAGAAGCACAGAAGCAGGCAGAGAAAGCCCGTAAGGAAGCGCCGAAAGTGGCAAAGGAAGTGCAGAAGCGGGCAGAGAAAGCTCGTAAGGAAGCCCCAAAAGCCGCCAAGAAGGCCAAGAAGACAGCAGAGAAAGCGGGGAAGGAGGCTAGACAGCTGGCCGAACAGGCACGCCATCAGGCGAGCGACATCGCAGAGACGGTGCGCGAGCGCACGGAAGAGCCTCGGGAGGGCGCGGTCGAGGCCGTGATGCAGGGTGCACAGACGGCGAGCACGAAGACAGCCTCCCTACTCGCAGCACTTGGCGCCCTGACGGCGGACTGGGACGAGATCGCGAAATCGTTGGTCGAGGAGTTAACGCCGCCGCTTCCCAGCGAGGAGAAAGTAGAAAAGAGGACGAAAAAGGCAGTGCAGAAGCTCCAGAAGCAGCAGAGGGCTCTCCCTGGCTTCTGGGTAGGGTTACTGCGCTTCGGCGTCGGTTTTTGGTACATCGATCACCTGCGCGACAAGGATCTCTCTGCTTATGTTAACACAGAGGCAGTCGAGCAGATGAGGGCGGCGTCAGAGGGTCACCCTGTGCAGTGGTACAAGGAGCTGCTCGACGATACTCTTATCCCTAACGCCTCGCTCGTCGCGGTCGCGGAGATTGTCGGTTCGGCACTTGTCGCACTTGGCTATGTGACCGGCATCAACCGGCGCTTTGCTTCCCTCCTAGGGTTCTTCATTAGCGCCAACAATCTTCTCACTACCTACCGGGATCAGGATAAGCGAGGTGAGCACCTCGTGCTGGCTCTGACGCATCTACTCCTGCTTCGCACCGGTGGCTAGCAGAGGTAGGTAGGGCTACTAACAAGCTCATCACCCCCGCCCACGTCCCAGCGCTAGAGTGAAGACACTGAAGAGATAGAGGGCGATAGCGATGGCGCTCCAAAGAAGGCCCCAGAGAAAAGCGGGGATGAAGGTGATGCGAGCGAGCAGCTCGGCATCGTTGCTCGCGGCAGCGCCACCGCCGAGAAAAGGAATACCTGCAAGCGGGCCACCGAGCAGGATATCGCTACCGATATCGATCACGGCGTAGAGACAGGAGAAGGAGCCAATTAACCAAAGCACAGCCATCTGTAGCCGTGCGCTACCATGACGGCCAAGCGCGAGGAGTACGAGCGCGGCTGTTACTACATAGGCCAGGCCGAAGAGGTTGCGAACGTAGAGCAGCGCGACGATGGCGAGCGCGATGGCGGTAAGCCGTAGTGCAGTACGGCGGATGGACGGCGTGGCCCATGCCAACCACATGAAGACCACGCCCCAAAGTGCACTACCTAAATAGCCAGCACTCAAAATCAGAAAGCGATTACCGCCCCTCGTGAAGGCCAGCCCGCCCTCGTCGCGCGTCAGCACCAACTGCTCAACCTGCCCGCCCGTCAGGAGCGCCGCCAGCCCATGACTGATCTCATGTAGTAGCACCACAAACAGTTTCAGGGGCAGCAGAAGCGGTGAGTCCCAGAAGACAAGCGCTGCCACCACCGTCGCTATGCTTATCGCGACGATGGTAAGGCTCCATGTGTGACCTCGTGTTGTATGCATGATTACCCTCATCCCGTGCTATCTATCTCGTAGCTGCCCTTGGTGTTTGTTCATTAGGAATTCACCTCTTTCCGCGCTATCCTCTGATCCCATCACTCGCTTCGCCACAGTTCTGTTACCCGACGCCAGAAGAAGCATTACACGCTACGTGCCATGAAAATACTCCACATCTACAAAGATTACGAACCGGTCATTGGCGGCATTGAAAATCACATCAAGATGCTGGCGGAAGCGCAGGTGCGTCGTGGTCATCGCGTGACAGTACTCGTCACCAGTCTGACGCGCCAGACCCACATCGAGCGGCGAAATGGAGTACTCGTGATCAAAGCCTCGCGGCTCGCCCACGCCGCAAGTACCCCGCTGAGCATGAGCCTACCCTTCATCCTGCGTCGCCTCAACGCAGATGTCGCACACCTGCACTTCCCCTATCCAGTGGGAGAGATGGCCGTCCTTTACGCCTGTCGTGTGCCGCGCATCGTCTTCACCTACCACAGTGATGTAGCGCGCCAGGCAGGGCTGCTACAACTCTACCGTCCGTTCATGCACCGCATTCTGCAACGGGCTGATGCGATTATTGCCACCTCTCCTCCTTACGTAGAGAGCAGCGCCGTGTTGCGCCGATATCGAGACAAGGTTCACGTCGTGCCACTAGGGACCTATACCTCGCTCTACGCCACCGCTAACCCGATGCGCGTGGCTTCCCTACTTGGCGAGTGGAGCCCGGATAATGAGCCGCTGATTCTTTTCATTGGCAAACTCCGCTACTATAAAGGGGTAGATGTGCTGCTTCGCGCTGCCCCACGGCTCCAGCGTGGTCGCGTCCTCATCGCAGGGGGCGGGCCAGAGCGGGAGCGGCTAGATGCGTTGTGTGAAGAACTAAGGTTGGATGATCGAGTTCACTTTCTCGGTGCGCTCTCTGATGAGGAGCTGCTTGCTTTCCGTCACGCCGCCCGGCAAAGTGGCGGTCTCTTCGTGTTACCCGCCACACATCGAAGTGAGGCCTTTGGCACGGTTCTGCTTGAGGCGATGGCAGCGGGACTTCCCGTTGTGACGACAGAATTGGGGACCGGTACCTCCTGGGTAAATGAGGACAACGTGACGGGCCGCGTTGTCCCAGCGAACAACCCAGCAGCGCTCGCCCGCACCATCAACGACCTGCTTGCCTCTCCCCGTACGCTAGCCGCAATGGGAGCCGCCGCCCGCACCCGCGCTGCCCAATTCGATGTTTCCCACATGGCGGACGGCGTCCAGGCAATCTATCGCATAATCGGCGCTCCTATCGGGAGAGCAAGCGACCGTAGGAGTAACAGAGCACGAAAAGAGGAGCAAGAAACAAGAGAGTAAGCCTCCAGCTTGCTCCCGGCGCCCCGTACCGACCTCCTTGTCAACATCCATCCTCTACAGTAAGATCGGACGGCGGTGATCAGTGGTTAGTGCTCAGTGGAAGGGCTGTAGGTGGTAGATAGGGCGAGCGGAAGGGTGAAGGATAAAGCGATGAAGGGAAAGTGGCTTTGCCACAAAGATACGGAGGGCACGAAGAAGTCACAAAGGCTCTTCGTGTCTTTGTGGTTGGCCGTAACATATTGTCAGCCGCCGACGAATGCTATCCATTACCCACTAACCACTAACCACTGCCGTTCATGATCGGTTACTTACTCATCTTCTTCGCCTCACTCCTGCTCGCCGTTGGCGGTACGCCGCTCATGCGAGGGCTGGCGATCCGAACAGGCGTGATCGATCAGCCTGCCACACGGAAGCTACATTCGACGCCTATCCCGCTTCTCGGGGGGGTGGCGATCTATGCGGCGGTGTGCGGCGCCTTATTTCTCTTTAGTGACCGCTTCTACGTCGCGCAGGTGGCAAGTATATTGCTCGGCGCCACCTGGGTTAGCTTCTTTGGCCTGTGGGATGACCGGGTGGGGCTTGCTGCCGTGCCCAAACTGCTGGCCCAGCTCGGAGGTGCGGCCATCCTGATAGCGAGCGGCGTCATGGTGCGTCTGCCCGTGCCTGAAGTACTAAATGTTGCTCTAACACTTCTTTGGATTATCGGCATCACGAATGCCTTGAATCTGCTCGACAACATGGATGGGTTGAGCAGCGGGGTCGGAGCAGTAGCAGCCACCTTCTTCCTGCTACTCGCCGCCCTCAGTGGGCAATACTTGGTGGGTTCCATGGCAGCAGCGGTACTGGGAGCCTGCCTCGGTTTCCTGCTTTACAACTTCAACCCCGCAAGCATCTTTATGGGAGACACAGGCAGCCTCTTCCTTGGCTTCGTGTTGGCCGCCCTCGGTATCAAGCTGCGCTTTCCCACCAATGTTCCCTGGGTAACGTGGATGGTTCCGCTGCTCGTGCTCGCCGTGCCGCTCTTTGATACCACGCTAGTCTTCATCTCGCGCCTGCGGCGCGGCAAAAATCCGCTCACGACACCCGGCAAGGATCACATCTCCCATCGCCTGGTGGCACGTGGCTGGACCCGTCGTGAGGCTGTCCTCTTGATCTATCTGGCCGGTTGCGCAAGCGGTGCGCTAGCTATCTTCGTGAGTGCGGCTGACGTGATGGCCGCCTACACGGTTGCGATTATCATTGCTGTTGTTGGACTGTTTCTGTTGGCGTGGTTTGAGAGAGTAGGTAGTAGATAGTAGGGAGAAAGAGCTGTGGAAAAAAGACCGATAAATGCAAGACCTGTTGCTCGATCAGAGATGCAGATAGAGAAAAGCTGGTGGAGCGAGCCGGCGAATATCATTTTCGTGGCCGCACTCAGTCTTTTCACGATAGTGGCGATCTACCTTGCTACGATCTGGCTCGGCCCGGCCGACGAGGTGGCGGAGGAATTGCGCAGGGAGGAAGCTCCTGCCCTCTCGGCAGAGGCGTGTAGTCTGGAGGGAGACGAAGTTCTTATAGACGCCCTGCCGGAGCCAACCGATACGATGGAGGACGAGATCCCGCAATGGGATACGCCGTTTCCCATCCTGATCGACCCGGCGTGTGATTATCGTGCCGTCATCGAGACGAGCAGGGGACCAGTTGAGGTCGATCTGTACGAGGACGAAGCCCCCATCACCGTCAACAACTTTGTGGCTCTATCAGAGAGTGGCTTCTACGATGGTATCGCCTTCCACCGGGTCATCCCAGGTTTTGTGGCACAGGCAGGCGATCCCCTCGGCACCGGCGCGGGCGGTCCCGGCTACACCTTCGAGGATGAGTTCACCACCCCGGCGCTGCGACACGATCGGCCGGGTATCCTTAGCATGGCAAACGCCGGTCCCAACACCAACGGCTCCCAATTCTTCATCACCTATGCTCCCGCCCCTCACCTGGATCCCTTTGATGAGAGCGGTGAGCTGAGGCCCTGTGGTCAGCCGGGCGTCTCCTGCCACGCCATCTTCGGCGTGGTCACCGAAGGCATGGAAAATGTCGAGGCGCTCACGCCCGTTGAGCCAGGCCAGTCGGGCACGCCGGATGTGATCGAGACCGTCACGATCGTCGCGGATTGAGTACTCGCTATTAGGCGGAATATATCATTTGGAAACAACAGTGTAGCGCTGACGGCGGTCTTCGATAATTTGATCCTCGTACTCTGGCCAATCGTGCAAGATCACGGGAAGGCCACTACATGATAGTAAGTATCGAGATCTGTAGGCATCTTGTTTCCTCTAGGTCAATCCTTCGATCTGCTGCAACGGCTCTTCATTTCAGTAGAGCTGGGGCAGACCTTCCTTGACGTACAGCGGCAGATTAACCTGGGCCTGTTGACGGTCGAAGAACAAGTCGTCGTCGGCCACTGTGAGTGCGTCTAACGGTTGTGGTTCCAGTGGCTCGGCAAGCATGGTCAGAGCTAGTGGATCCAACGGCTCGCGGGGCGCCGTTGGCTGGCCCCCAGGGCCAAAAGGTAGATGGTGCCGCAAGCTAATGCCCGCTGGCTCGTCATGGTCCAAGAGCAGGAACCAGTGCGGCTCGACCTCGCCCCTCGGACCCAAAACGTCTGATGGCATCAGTTCATCGAGTTGGCGTTCCAGCTCGGGTAGGCGGTTCAAGCCATCCTGCAGCCGATCGCGGGCATCGCCTAGAGTGAGACCGCCGACAGCTGGGTCTGCAGTTGGATCCCCAAGGTGCAGTCGACGCCGGGCATGTCCCACCCGCCACCCTTCACCGTCGAGGCCTAAGTCGTCCATCAGCCGCGTCCGACCGTAGCGGGGCACGCCGTTGATCACCACTAGGATGATCTCTGTCTCCCGTGCGCGGATGATGTGGCTGTAGGGATCGCCACGGCGACCGGCAATGACAAGCAGATCGGCTCGCTTGCCACTCTCGATCGAGCCTACCTCATCCCACTTCAGGATATTGGCCGCGTTGCGCGTCGCCATCGCCAGCAGCTCTCGGTCGCTGAAGACACCGCCGTGCTGGGCGCTCACCAGATGCGCCACCTTCAGTTCGCCCAGCAGGTTTTTGCTGCCGCTCGGGGACCAGTCTGAGCCGATTCCCATGCGGATGCCGCTCTCTTTAGCCGCCTTGATATTGGCAGTTTGACCATAGAGGAGCAGGTTGCTCAGCGGCGACCAAATCATGGCACCACGATGGTCCGGGTCAGCCATAGTAGCGAAGTCAGCCTCCTTGAGGGCGACACAGTGAATGCCCGCCAGTGCATCGGTGATGGCCCAACTCCCGTCGGTGAGCTGGAGCGCCTGGAAATGTTGGCGTGCTCGATCGTCCGTCCCTTCGCTAAGATGTAGCAACAGACAGGAGCTACGTTGTAGCCTGGCCAAGAAGCGGTCGGCACTCTCAGCATCCACGTCAGCGATCCGCGTGGCTGCCTCGGGTAGAGCCGGATCATCAGTCTCCTCCACGTTGCGCACAATACCCCGATAGTAGCGGACGATGCCCTGATTGCTGAACAAGGCAATTCCTTGCGAGGTTGTCACGCCGCCGAGGAGGCACTTGCATTCGACGTAGCGAACGATGGCCTCCACGTAGCCCGGTAGTCGGCCTAGCACCTTCATCGGCCGTGTGATCAGCTTCTGATAGAAGGGCTTACGACTCCACTGCCCACGATTGGTGAAGCGCTCGGGCACGTTCAACGGTGTCAACGCGTTATAGCTAAGGTGATTGTGGAGGTCGATGAGACCCGGATAAATGGTCCCCCCCGTCCGCACCGGTGCCACCTCCTCGAATCCCTCCGGCACAGGCGCCCCGGCGGGGGCCAGGGCGACGATGCGGTCAGATTCGATGTAGACTATGCCCTCGTCCAAGACACTGTCGGCCGCGTCCATCGTCACTACCCTACCCTCCAGGGCGAATTTCGATTGCAGCCGTGAATCGATAGGTTCGGTCGGCATCGCATCAACTCCTTGGTGCGATCCAGATGAGGGTGTGGCCGTCATCAGGCGTCGGGCGATGCACCGAGTTGTTGTGGGGCGGCGTGTCCTGCCGTCCCCAGGCGTCATTGCCAAGCCACTCGGGTACGCCGAAAGGCAGATCGGCAAGTGGCACGCGGGCGTAATCATGCTCCGCAAAGACATTGCCATAGGTGGGTCCGATCAGGCCGTCGTCATCCGGCGTCACAATGGCCCGTAGCTGCTCTACCGCATCGCGCCAATCGTGGAGAAGGCGCTCCATGTCGCGACTGCTGGGATGTGGCAGGCGCACGAAGGGTACGCCAAGCTCATCGTCATCTTTCCAGAGGGCGATAGCGTTGCGCGCGTGAAAGCCAAAGGCGACGATAGCCTGCAACTGTGGGCCACTGACTAGGTCAAACAACTCGTTACGCCAAGCTGTGTGCGCGGGATCGCTTAGCGCATCCCGGGCCTGCCAGAAGCGTGCGGGATGCAGCGCATAGATGAAGGCGTTCAAGCAGAGGTAGGAGCGCGTCAGGCCGATCTTGTGCAAGAAGCCCTGAACACGCTGACCCGCATCGCCAACCAGCGTCCGGGCAGCAATGCGCTCGGTCGGACCAGGATCAGAGGCGACGCACAGCACGCGAGCGCTGCCATCCACTTTTCCGCGGTAGAAAATCGGGCCCCAATCGTACCAGAACCACTCTTTGTAGGGCGTATAATCAGGATGGCGGGCAAACAGCTCGGCAAACGCTGGCGGAGGGCCGGGATCATAA
>JALZCF010000471.1 GCA_030863245.1 Chloroflexota bacterium | reverse complement strand
ACTTCGCGCAGGCCGATCCCACCACCGTCTTTGGCCTCCCCACGTCCCGTGTGGAAGACATGGGGAACCACTACGCGCTCCGTACCCAGCGCGCCGTCTTCCAGCAGTGGAAGGAAGATGTCCCATGGGCGGCGGCAGGAGAGGTGACAATCGCTAATGGTGGTGCCATTGCCGGTGAGTTGCAATGGTTACCGGCGAATGCATTGGTTCCGGAGCCCGTCACGGATCGGTGAAAGAGTAAAAGGTCGCTTCCTCTTTCAGGAAGCGACCTTTTGCGCCGGCTTTGCTATAAGGTAGCTCTAGCTAGCTCAGGAATGCTCTCAGCTTCCGGCTGCGGCTTGGATGGCGCAGTTTGCGAAGCGCATCCTTTTCGATCTGGCGGATACGCTCGCGCGTCAGACCGTATTTTTGACCAACCTCCTCGAGGGTATGCTCCCGCCCGTCTCGCAGCCCGTAACGGAGATTGATGATCCGGGCCTCGCGTGGCGTCAGCGAGGCGAGGGCCTCGCGAATATCCTCATGGATCCCGCTATCGATAGCAGCGTCGAAGGGCGAGACCGCATCCTGGTCGGGTAGGAAGTCGCCGAGCGTGGCGCTTCCCTCCTCGTCGTTGACGGGTGCCTCAAAGGAGATGGGGTGCTGCGCGAATTGCAGCAGTTCCTCCACCTTCTCCTCGGGTAATTCCATCTCCTCCGCAATCTGGCTGATAGTGGCGTCGTTGCCGGTACGCTGCGACACGCGGTATGCCGCCTCCTTCACCTTGCGGATCTTCTCTGCCATATGAACCGGTAGACGGATGGTTCGTCCCTGGTCGGCAATGGCACGCCCGACGGCATGACGAATCCACCAGGTCGCGTAGGTGCTGAACTTGTTGCCCCGTTCGGGTTCGAACTTGTCGATGGCGTGCATCAGTCCCATGTTGCCTTCTTGGATGAGGTCAGACAGGGGCACACCATAGCCACGGTAGCGAGCTGCAACGCTGACCACGAGGCGCAGGTTGGCACGAATCAGGCGTTGCCGCGCCGTCTCGCCACGGCGGATAATCACTTCAAGGCTTCGCCGCTTCTCTTCATCCGTCGTGGTAGGGAGCTTCTGGTAGGCTTCCATTGCCTGGCGCCACATGGTGCCCAATTCTAGCTCTTGCTCTTTTTCGAGCAGATCGTGCTGGCCCCCCTCGCGCAGGTACATGGCAACCAGGTTGTCGGTATCCATCTCATCCAAGCTGCCAGTGCTCTGCTTGGTTCGCTCCAGAATATCCATCGCTTCTCTCATCCCTCTTCTCCTTGCCGCCTCTGCGGAAAGGACGGCAGATCTATCGTCCATCTCCGCTTCGAGTAGGGGTGGAATGGCTCCTCTAAGCTCCCGTTCCGAGGCTCTCACTTCTGCAGAGGGGATTCAGCACGTAAAAACATTTGCCTTCTGAAGGGATGCTACGTGCCAGGACAGGAGTTAAAATTGGTGAGGAACCATCACACAGTATTGGATGCTGGCAAGTGTAACAAGCAATTATGAGTAGAAGATGAGAAGAGGGTTAAATGAAGATAAACGTTTGAACAAAAGTTCGTCCCCAGCAATTGCCGGAGTGGAAGGCTGGCTACTCATAACGGGGCAAGCGCCACTTTGGTACAATATGGCCTCCGAGTTGATGCATCGCCCGTGCGGGTAACGGTTTGCCTAGCAGCACGTTCACCGCGCTCTCCAGCTGAATGTCCCGGTTGCCTTCTCTTTCGGCGTCCGTTAGCTCTACCAGGACATCGGGTGTGAGGCCTTCACCATGCACCCAGGTGCCGTCGGGGGTAAGCCAGCGCGCGATGGTGACGCGCAACCCTCCGTGTTCCGCTCCCAGGTCGTGCCAATTCTGCACGGTACCTTTGCCATAGGTCGTCTCGCCCAGCAGCTGCCCACGTTCGCGGTCCCGGATCGCACCCGCTACGATCTCGCTAGCACTCGCGCTGCCACCATCCACGAGGACGATCAGTGACAGGCCAGGATCGATTGCAAGCCCCCCGGGATGGGCATCGCGGCTTTCTTCCTGGCCGTTCCCCCATTGTTCCCGCATCACCGTACCATCGCCGATGAACTCGCTCGAAACCTGCAGGGCGGTATCGAGACTTCCGCCCGGATTCCCACGCAGGTCAATCACCAATCCTTTCGGATCCTGTGCCAGGATCTCGGTCAACGCCTCCCGAAGTTGTGGGACGGTAGTCTGGCTGAAGGCAGAGATGCGCACGTACCCGATACCGTCTGCTTGCATCTCACCGCTTGCGCTGACAAGGGGAATAGTGGCACGGACGATAGTGACATCGAAGATGTTGTCGTCGCGCTTGATACGCAGGTTAACCGGCTCACCTTCCGGTCCGCGCACCAATGTGATCGCCGACATAGGGTCGTCAAATGAACTGACGGGCGTGTCATCCACCTGGAGGATCTCATCACTGGGTCGGAGCCCTGCAACGTCAGCGGGTGAGCCATCGAAGGGGCTGACGATCAGGAGCCGGTCATCCTCGGCCTCTACAAGGGCACCAATGCCTGTGTAGGAGCCAGAAAGGTCCTCGCTGAACAAGCGAAACTCTTGCGGCGGCATATAGGCGGTGTGTTGGTCGCCCAAGGTCTCCAACATGCCATGGATGGCACCCTGGATGAGTGCCTCATCGTCAAGTGGCTGCTCGTAATACTCCAGATGTACCAGCTGCCAGATCCGTTCGAAACGTTCCAGATAAGGACTATCCTCTGCCTGGCTCTGCATCGACGGGCCGGCCCTGGCGACTGGCGTCAATTGTCCAGCAACGAACCCAACAACGAAGGTCACCACGATCGACAATACACCCAGCGCAACCCGTAAACGTTGTGCCATCCTTGCACCTATCCTTTCCACACCGTTATGCTCATGAGGAATTATACCAGCTGTGTTGTGAACGTAGTAAACACTTTATACCAATTGTGTGGTGAGACGCCGAAGGTTTGTAGTAAACACTTTAGTGTTCGTGCGGCAGACGAACACTAAAGTGTTTACTACGAACCTTTCTCGGCTTGTTTGTGAGGCTTTATACCACAATTGGTATTATAGACGACAGATCTAC
>JALZCF010000464.1 GCA_030863245.1 Chloroflexota bacterium | reverse complement strand
TCTTCGCGCCGATCGACACCTTCCCAGAGCAGATCACGGAAGCGGACAACAGCAACGTGTTGGTCGGCAATTTCGTTGGCGACCAGGAAGGCGTGGTAGAGCTCGCGTCCGACGGGAGCGTTGTCGCCATCTACGATCCACCCGAAGTTGGCGGCTATCGAGGCGTCTACGAACTACCAAACGGGAACATACTGACGACCAATGCAGAGGGTGTTCATGAGATCGACCGCGATGGCAACCTGGTCGAGACCAAGATCAGTGGAGTCAGCGCACGCTACATCGAGTTCACCGGTGCATTGGCAGCCATCGAGCTGGAGAAAACGGTAGGAAGCAATCCCGCCGTCTGCGCCGACAGCGACGAGATCGTCGTGGAGGAAGGAAGCGAGGTCGTCTACTGCTACGAAGTCACCAACACGGGCTCTATCACCTTCACCCTGCATGACCTTGTGGACAGCGAGCTGGGCACCCTCCTCGACGACTTCTCCTTGACCTTGACTCCAGGGGAGAGCGTCTTCGTCACCGAGAGCGCCACCATCAATGAAACGACGGTGAATACCGCAACCTGGACCGCCTATAATCCCGGCCCGACCAATGTGGCTACGTCTAGCGATACCGCGACTGTCTATACTGTCCAGCCCGGGTCCCATATCGCCCTTGAGAAAACGGTGGGAACCGATCCCAGCATCTGCGCCACTACCGATGTTATCACCGTAACGCTGGGAGCAGAGGTCACCTACTGCTATGAAGTCACCAACACCGGCAACGTCACCCTCACCCTGCACGATCTCGAGGATAGCGAGCTGGGCACCCTCCTCGACGACTTCTCCTTCACCTTAGCGCCGGGGGCGAGCGTTTCCATCACAGAGAGCGCGACCCTCAGCGAGACGGCTACCAATACCGCTACCTGGACCGCCTTCAACGCCGGCTTGGTCGATGAGGCCACGGCCACCGATACGGCCACCGTCAACGTCGAGCCGACGGCGAACATCCGGATCGAGCCGGATACCCTTTCCCGTGCGCAGGCTCCAGATACCGTAACAACCGAGACCCTCACCATCCGCAATACCGGCAACGCCCCCCTCGTCTGGGAGATTGTCGAGGAACAGTCGGAAAGTGCCCCCTTGCGCTCGGCGCAGGTAACACCATTGGGCGACCCGGCCGAAAGCTCACTCGAGGCTGTTCCGACCCACTTTGGAGCGGCCACCACCCAAACCAGACCCACGGGCGAGCTGTTGGGCGCCGCGTCCGCGTTTGGAGTCGATCTGGTCTTGGATTCACTCGTCTCCTTCACTACGGATGCCCCGGGTACCCTCGATACGGTTGGCCCGACCAGCGGCGCGTATTTTGGGGGTGATTTCATGGGCAATGACTTCTCCACCCTCTACGCGGTCAACAATGATACCGATGAACTAGTCGCCATCGACACGGCAACCGCAGCTGAGACGATCATCGGGTCGATGGTACCCGCGAGCGGCCAGACATGGAGCGGGATGGCAGGCGATCCGGCTACCGACACTATGTATGCGATCTCCTCCAACTGCACGGCCGCCACCCTCTACACGGTCGATCTGGACACGGGGGAAGCGCGGACGGTAGCCGACATCTCAGACGCGACCTGCCTCATCGCCCTTGCAGCAAGTTCGGATGGTCAACTGTACGCGGTAGATATCTTGCTTGACGCTCTGGTGCAGATCGACAAGAACACGGGCGTGGGCACGGTCATTGGCTCGCTTGGTTTCAATGCCAACTTTGCCCAGGGCGCAGACTTCGACCACGAGAGTGGCATTCTCTACCTAGCGGCCTTCAACGCTGGCACCGAGCAGGCGGAACTTCGCATCGCCGATACCAGCACTGGCAACACGACGCTCGTTGGCCCACTTGGCAGTGGCTCCGACAACGAGGTAGATGCGCTGGGCATCGCTACCGCGGCCGTCCGAACGTGTGAACCCACCAACATTCCGTGGATAAGCGTGATGCCCAACAGCGGCACCACCGCCCCTGGCAGCGCTGAGGAGGCGGATGTCGTCTTCGACTCCAGTAGTTTGGAGCCCGGCACCTACACAGGTAACCTGTGCATCGCGAGCAATGACCCGGATGAGTCGATCCGACGTGTCCCCATCACGCTCACAGTTGAGAGCAAGCCGAGTGCGGTAACGCTCAATTCGCTGGCCGCTCAGCCACGCAGCTTACCCCTTCCAGGAAAGCTCATCGCCCTGCTGACACTTGGTCTGGCCGCTGCAGTCGGTCTCGTCATGCATCGTCGACGGCGCGCCTAGACCTCGCATCCATTCCCCCTCTCAGCACTCAATAAGGAGAGGGGGAACAGTTTTACGGTAAAGCACACGGGCGCTCCAACTCGCAGGCGCGCCCGTGTAACCTCTACGACTGTTATTGTTAGATACGACTAATCTAGCAGATCACGCAGCGCACCTTCGAGATTGGGGAAGCGGAACTCATATCCCGCCTCCTGCTGCCTTTGGGGGACAACTCGCTGGCCCTCAACCACGAGCATGCTCATCTCCCCAAGAACAAGTCTGAGTAGGAAGGCAGGAGTGGGGAAGTAGCTAGGTCTGCCCAGTACCTTGCCTATCACATCAGCGAATTTCTTCTGAGGAAGCGGGTTGGGTGCTGCGAGGTTGAAGGG
>JALZCF010000458.1 GCA_030863245.1 Chloroflexota bacterium | reverse complement strand
GCACAGGCCTGCCGCCGCACGCGTCGCATCTGGACAGATTGCCCTAGGGCATCATCCAGTGTCAAGGTGGCGCGAGCTCCAACGAGTCGATTCACGAGCTGGTGCACACGTTCGATAGGGCGCAAGGTGGCGATATAGCCAACAGGTCCAAGCATTCCCTCGGAGACGGGTTGCAGACTTACCATACATTTTATACTATGTCCATTCACATGGAAGGTTGCCTCGATATCCTCGAGCGTCTCCCTCCGCTGGACTGCTTCCAAGATGGAACGAGGAAGCTGCAGCATCTCATCGAGCGGGCGTCCCAGAACGGAGCGCGGTGTTAACTGCAGGAGATCGCCCGCTTTATGATTGAGATGCGTGATCTTGCCTTGGCTGTCCCAGGATATCAACCCTTCTGAGATGGCTCCAAAAACGCTGTTCAATTCTGCTAGGCGATGGTTGGCCTCCTCAAGGTACATATCAGTCTGGAGTTGGTTGGTGATGGCCCTGGCTGCAGCCATCACGCTAGCAAGCGTATGAGAGTGGCCGGCCTCTCTGCGCCCGATCATCGCCAGTACCCCGACGAGGCGTCCGTTCGCATCGTGGATGGGTGAGGCGGAGCAGGAGAACGGATGCAGGATCGCCAGGTAATGCTCCGCGCCAGTGACCTGGAAGGGCATCGCATCGTGAAGGGCTAGTGCCAGGGCGTTGGTCCCCACGTGGCTCTCCGTCCAATAGACGCCCTGCCGCAGGTTGACGCGATCGATGGCCTCTATCATTGGTGGGTCCCCGAGCAGGTCGAGCACGCAAGCGGAACGATCCGCCAGCAGCACTGCAAAACCGGACCCTTCCACAAACTGGTGGATGTCCTCCATGCAGGGCCGGGCAATCGCGATGAGGTCGAAGTGGGCCATTAGCACGCGCTGCAGGGCATCCCCCTCAAGAATCGTGAGACGAGGGGTCGCTCTCGCATCGAGGCGTGGCGCACAACGTTGCCAGGAACGGAGGATCGAGGGATGGAGGAATGCTTGGGACGCTGCGTCAATCATCCCAACCCGCACAAATGTACGCCACACTGCCATCAGAGGATCATCAGGTATCATTGTTGTCACGTTCACGGTACAATAGTTGCTCCATCTATTTAAAGCCATCTTTTCTATATGGCAAGCTTTCTGTACCATCGGAGCAAAGGGGGCATCAATGCCAAGCCATCGTGACGTGGAAGAAGAGCTCGAACTGAGGGAAGATTGGGACCGTGAACAATGGGAGGGCGAAGGTCAGGACGCCGTTCTCGCTGATGTGGAGCGTGACAGTCTTGACGATGAGGACGAGGTTGTCGTTGTCGAGCGGGAGACGGTTATCGTGGAGGATGATGACGACCTTGATGAGGAAAAGGAGCATTGGGATAAACATCAATGGGAAGGCGAAGGCCAGGACGACGTTCCCCACGAGCGTGAAGAGTGGGATGAGATGGGCGAGGGGGATAGCGAATACAGTGGCCACGGCGAAAATCCCGGCGGCGGCAAGCAATGGGGGGAATACTACGATCGCGGCTAGTTCTGGTAAGTAGCTGCTTCTCGACTCCCTATCATCACAAGGGTGTAACGCCACTGGACTAAACAGGCGTCACACCCTTTTTCTGCTCGTGGCTTTCGTTCCAGCCTTATGTGTCTTTAATAACAGACACGCTTGTCTCTCTTCTGGCGAGCTGATCAACTATCTCCGTTTCAACAATCTCAGTCGTCGTTGAAACGTACCCTAATATTGTGAACGGAACCATTCATACAATTGAAGAAGAGGAGGCAGCCGGTGTTACGCGAATTTTCTCCCCGCACGCGCACTGAATCATTGGCCGCAATCGACAAGAATGAGCCCTTCGACATATTGATTATCGGAGGTGGTATTACTGGTGCGGGCGCCGCGCGGGATGCGGCCCTACGCGGGTATAACGTCGCGCTGGTTGAGAAGCGGGACTTTGCCAGCGGTGCCTCCTCGAAGAGCACGAAACTCGTGCATGGTGGCCTGCGCTACCTGGAAAATTATGAGTTCGCTCTGGTCTTTGAGGCATTGCAGGAGCGGCGCGTGCTGTTAGAGCAGGCGTCCCATTGTGTGCGGCCGCAGCCGCTAGTCTTTCCCGTCTACAAGGGTGGCAAGTACGGCTTCCCAAAGATGATGGCAGGCATGTGGGCCTACGATGTCCTGAGCCTGTTCCGGAACATCGCACGACACCGGATGATACGCGGCGCTGACAAGGTGGAGCAGCAATTTCCCGGCATCCGCGACAGCCAGCTCGTTGGAGCGGCACGCTACTATGATGCGAATACCCACGATGCGCGTCTCACGCTTGCAAACGCGCAGCAGGCACACGATGCAGGGGCCGAACTCTTTACCTACATGACCGTGCTCGACTTCCTGCGTGATGGGCAGGGCAGGCTGGTTGGGGTGCGGGTGCGCGACGAGTTGAGCGGTGAGGAGCACGATATCCACGCGAGAGTCGTAGTCAACTGTACAGGACCGTGGACCGACCAGGTCATCCAGATGGCCGATCCCTCCCAACCGCCGCGGATGGTACCCTCGAAGGGGGTACACCTAGTCTTTGCCAAGGAACGCTTGCCGATGAACGGGGAGGCGGCATTGTACGTGGAAGCCCCTCAGGATAATCGCCCAGTTTTCATTATTCCCTGGGAAAACGTGACGATCATCGGCACCACCGATACATTCTACGATGGCTCGCTCGACGATATACCGGTCACGGAGGAGGATGTGGAGTACCTGCTGGAAGTTGCCAATCACGCCTTCCCGGATGCGCAACTGACGAAGGACGATGTGCAGTCCTCATGGGCCGGTTTGCGACCACTCGTCAAAGACCCGAGCGCAAAGGACGAGGGGTCGACCAGTCGCGAGCATGAGATCTGGGAGGCGCCGGAGGGTTTGGTCAACATTGCAGGCGGCAAGCTGACAACCTACCGGGTCATGGCCAAAGAGGTGATTGACCAGGCGGCGGAGAAGCTGCAACAGCGCTACGGCATCGCGAAGAAAGAGGCGGCGGAGACAGAAGATATTCCTCTACCCGGCGCCGAATATCCCCTGCCCGAGGAGAACCGTAGCACGCTGCCCGACGATGTGTGGGAGCACCTCGTGAAGTATTACGGCATCTACGCTCAGGACGTCGCGGGCCGTGCCCAGGAGGATCCCGCGCTGGCGGAACGTATCGTGGAGGGCTTACCCTATATCTGGGCAGAGTTGCCACACGCCATCGAGTACGAGATGTGTCTTACAGCCGACGATTTCCTTGCACGTCGCACCTGGCTGATCTACGAGGCGCCGAAGCGGGGTGCCGAAGTGCTTGACGAGGTGATCAGTCGCATGGGGGATATGCTTGACTGGGATGACGAGCGCCGCGAGGCGGAGCGGCAGCGCTACCAGCACGAGTTGGACCTTGTGGTTGGTTCGTAGCACGTAACGAGTGAAACGAGTGGGCTCTAAGGTGCTTGGCTCAATGAGAGGGGGGAGTGTGACAGCAGTAGAGGTAAACCGTCCGATGATCACGACTATCGAGCGACACGTTCTGCGAGAGCAGCAGAGTCACCCGGAGGCGACTGGCGTACTCACCAGCCTACTGTACGATATAGCGCTAGCGGGGAAGTATATCGCCAGCAAGACGATGCGTGCAGGGCTGGAGGAGATTCTGGGACGTGCGGGAGAGATCAATGTGCAAGGGGAGGAGGTCACCAAGCTAGACAGACTGGCGGATGACACCATCCGGCGTCTCAACGAGCACACGGGCCGTCTCGCCGTGATGGCTTCAGAGGAGCATGAGGATATCATCCCCATACCGGAGGAGTACTCGACGGGAAAGTATGTCCTTCTATTCGATCCACTCGATGGCTCCTCGAACGTCGACTACAATGTGAGTATCGGGACGATCTTTGCCATCTATCGTCGAACCAGCGAGAGCGGCCCTGGCACGCTGAATGATTGTCTGCAGCGAGGGCGCGAGATGGTGGCGGCTGGCTACATGACCTACGGCTCCAGCACCATGCTCGTCTACAGCGCGGGCGATGGCGTGCACGGTTTTACGCTGGATACCAGCATCGGCGAGTTTTTGCTGTCTCATCCCAACAAGCGAATACATGATACCCCTATCTATTACAGCGTGAACCAGGGCCGGGAGCCACAATGGAGCGAGGGCGTCCAACGCTTTACCCACTACCTCCAAGGGCGTGAGGATGGCTCTAAGGGTCTATCGCACCGCTACGTCGGTTCCATGATCGCCGACGTTCATCGAACCCTTGTCGCTGGCGGGATCTACTACTACCCGGCGGATGCCGAAGATCCAAGTAAGCCTCATGGCAAGTTGCGTCTAGTCTACGAAGCCGCGCCCATGGCCTTCCTCGTCGAGCAGGCAGGTGGCTATGCCTCAGATGGCACGCAGAATATCCTCGATATCCAACCCACCTCGCTTCACGAGCGCACCCCGCTCTTCATCGGCAGCCGTGAGTTGGTGGAGAAGGCGGAGGCATATATTCGAGAGTATGGGTAGGTGAACCTTTCCTCCCCACCATGTTGTGTGTTCTAGCAAGTTACACCGGTTGTAGTATCAAACATCACAAATAACCGCAGAAAGGTTCGTAGTAAACACTTTAGTGTGCTTGGTATGATGCCCGGTGCAAGGAGACAATGAGGTAATCGATGAAGATCGCAGTTGGAAGCGACGAGGCCACTGAACTGACCGATGCCCTGCGGGATGAGTTGGAAAAGCGCGGGCATGAGGTGGTGCCGTTTGGCCCCTTGGCAGAGGGCGATCCGGAGGTGGATTGGCCGCTGGTATCGAGCCGGGTGGCGGAGATGGTGGCGAAGGGAGACGCCGATCAGGGCATTGTATGCTGCTGGACTGGTACGGGGGCGAGTATTGCCGCCAACAAGGTGCCCGGTGCCCGCGCGGCCCTAGTCCACGACGCCGAGACGGCACGCGGTGCGCGCGTCTGGAACCATGCTAACGTGCTCGCGCTCAGCCTACGTGCGACGCCGGTTCCCGTGATGCGTGAGATCCTCGATGCCTGGTTCGACACCCCAACGACGAAGGGCGAAGCGCAGAGCGAGTGGAACCGGGAACAGATCGAGCGAATACGCCAGCTTGAGGAGCGGTATCGGCAAGCGGAATAGAAT
>JALZCF010000451.1 GCA_030863245.1 Chloroflexota bacterium | reverse complement strand
CTGTTTGCTAACCAACTCTTGCTCGGACTTGCTCAAGCAGCGACTGTCATGCTGTTGATGGGCCTCATCACATGGGTAGCCCGCCGGCAATCGATTCACCTGGAACAAGAGATAGGTGTGGCCGTCGTGCGCGGCTTCCTGCAAGTGGTAGTGACGGGGAGCGCATTGCTAGTTGTGTTCCAGAGCACCCGCTTGGTTGGCCTACTCGTGTTACTGGCGATGATCGTCATGGCGGCGCTCATCGCGCAGCGCCGCACCACGGATATCCCCGGCAGCTTTGGCGTCGCACTCTACAGTATTGGAGGTGGTGCTGGGACCATCCTGATCGCCATGACGTGGTTGGGTCTCATCGATCCGGCCCTTTCCTCCCTCATTCCTGTAGGCAGTATGATCATTGCCAGTGCCATGAAGGTGTGTGCGCTGGCCCTGGAACGGTTCAAAGCCGAGGTGGCCGCACATGTGGGGCTGATTGAGAGCAGCTTGGCGCTGGGGGCCCGACCCGCCACCATCGTCACCCCCTATGCGCATGACGCCATCGCAGCCAGCCTTATTCCGATGATTGATTCGATGCGCTCCCTCGGCATCGTCTGGATTCCTGGGTTGATGACCGGTATGATTCTGACAGGTACCGACCCGCTCTATGCCGCGTTGTACCAATTCGTGGTGCTGGGGATGATCCTCGCAACATCCGCACTCACAGCCCTGCTGACTGGCCTCTTGATCCGTAGCCACATTTTTACACCAGCCGAGCAACTCCAGGCGTGGCTTCGTGAGTAAACCGAAGAGGAGGGGTCATGCTAGCGCGCCAACTCAGCGTTGGATCTCGCCAAGTTTTCGAACAGCAAACCGATATCAGGACTTTTCAGGGAGAAACTCCTATGATAAGGCCTAGCACAGCAGGATTTTGGACCTTCCAAACGCACACTGGTCAGTGATGTGACCGCCTGAAAGGAGTGAAATTTGACGGTTATCACAGAAGTTGGCCCCGCGAATAGCTTGTTCTGGTGCATTGTTCCACTTGAGAAGCATGCATGGACAAGCCTTACGGCCACGCGCTCTCTTGCCGCGGCGTCACGATGGCCTCATTCAATACCACCTCAGCTGGCGCAGTCGCGATCCAAAGGATCAGCTTCGCCACCTCAGATGCGGGAAGGGCCTCTGCGGGCGGCGGTACCTCCGGCACGTCTTCCGCCCGCTCGTGCCGTGTCTGCGGTGTCCAGGCCCCCCAGTTCGTCGCCATCGCGCCCGGATAGAGCACTGTGGCGCGGATCCCGTAGGGCTTGCCCTCCGCGTTCAGGACCTGTGTCAAGCCGGTCAGCCCGAACTTGGCACTCACATACGCCGCCGCATTGGCCCACCCACGCTTGCCCGCCACCGAGGAGATGTTGATAATGGTGCCGCCGTGCTGACGCATGTGAGGGAAGACCGCTTTGGCGAGCAGGAAGGGCGCACGCAGGTTCACGTCAAGCACCCGGTCCCAGCCTTCGATGGCTAGCTCCTCGATAGGACCCGGTACATCCGTCCCTGCCGCGTTGACCAGCAGATCGATCCGACCGAGGGTCCCTATCACCTGTTCGACCCCCGCCTGGATCTGTTCCCCAGCGGCCAGATCGACCGGTAATACCAGGGTGCGCTGCGCGTAGTCTTCAATCTGCTGGGCGACCGCCTCTAGGTCAGGCCGGCTACGCGCCACGAGGGCCACCTCGGCACCGGCCTGCGCAACGGCCAGCGCGACCGCACGGCCCAGCCCACTGCTCGCTCCGGTTACGATAGCCACTTGCCCGTCAAGCCGCTTGTCGTCCGTAGGGGTCATGTTTGTCATCTGTCTCTCTGGTTAATCCTTTCCAAAAATGGTAGGGCGCTCGCCCTCGGTCGCGCTGAGTGGCTAGCCACCGCCAGGCCTGCCTCCCCCTAGGCCACCACCTCCTTGATGCGTGCGAGCTCCTCCTCACGCAGCGGCTGCTCCGCCGCTTGGACATTGTCTGCCACCTGGCTGGGATTTTTGGCACCCGGGATGGTGGTAGAGACCGCCGGATGCGCCAAGACATAGGCCAGTGCCGCCTGCGCCATCGTGCGCCCGTTGGCCAGGAAGCGGAGCTCTTCGACGAGCGCCAGGTCGCGCAGGAAGCGCTCGCGGTTCTCCCCTTCCAACCACTCTCGGCGAATGTCCCCGTCGGGGAAGGTCGTCTCAGGTGTGAACTTACCGGTCAGCTTGCCCATGGCCAGTGAGCCACGCGCAATCACCCCGATGTTGTGCTCCTGACAATACGGCAGCGCATCCGCTTCGGGCTGGCGGTTCAGGATACTGTAGTCCAACTGCAGGGTGTCCATCCCGCCGATCGCCTCATCGAAGTGTTGGATGTAGGCGAAATCGTTGGCGGACAGGCCCACGAAGCGCACCTTACCCTGCTCCTTGAGGCGATTGAAGGCCTCGGCGAAGACCTCGGTGTTCTCGTCCCACCACACATGGTCCTGATACACGTCAATATAGTCGGTCCCCAAG
>JALZCF010000446.1 GCA_030863245.1 Chloroflexota bacterium | reverse complement strand
GGACTAGATCCATTGCGGGACGCCGCGTATAGTACGCGGCGTCCCGCTTTTCTTCTCGGAACACGTGGTGAGGAACAGGTTAAGAGCGGGAACGGGCCAATAGTGAAGAGCTCGCGCAGGGCTGTGGTACCGCGGAACAGTCAACACAATAGGAGAGGAGACTTACATGGTTGATAGGAACCCACCTCCGGATGTGACGCCCGAAGAGAGTCCAGAGCAGCCGCTCTGGAGACAACCCTGGGCTTGGCTCGCGGCACTCGTGCTCTTATGTCTGGTTGGCGTTCTCATTGCCTATCAGGTTGGATGGGATGTCGAGCGGGCAGAAGAGGCAGGCGTTATCGAGGAGGCGCCAGCGGAGGCTGAGGTGCCAGGGGCGGAGGAAGCGGCGGAGGTTCAGGAGGGCATGGAAGCGGCACTAGAGGGAGAGCCGCAGGAGGTAGGGGAGATCGGGCCTGGCGAAGTCGCCGCGGTAGGCGAGCGGGTAGAGCGCTCTGGTATTGCCGTTACCGTCAATGAGGTCTCGACGGCGGAGCAAATCGACGATGACGCCATAGCCGAGGAGGGGATCACCTACTTGGTGTTGGACGTCACCATCGAGAATGTTGGACATGAAGAGGGGGTGCCCTACGATCGCCGCTACTTCATCGTAGAGGACGCGGAAAACGTCGAGTACATGAGTGCCGAGGTCGCGCCCGAACCTGCCCTGACCAGTGGCGAGCTGGCACAAGGGGAGGCGGTACGGGGTAACGTCGCCTTTGAAATCCCCTCCGGTGTCTTCGATTTGGTGGCCGTTTACGAACCCACCGTGCTCTTGGACGACTACCAGCTGATCCGCGTCGACCTCGGGGGTTAGTCGTTTGTTGGTAACCCCTCACAGCTCAGGATCCACTTGTTGAGGTTCCCGCCCCTTCTGTCTCTGTCCGTCCTCCTTGGGGATTGCGCTGAGCCGGCCATTTGACTCAACGTACGCTTCATCCACCTCCGTGATTGATTCGATCCCCTGTAGGTGCAGCAGTTGCTCGACTTCATCCCTTGTGAGAAGTTCTCTACGCGCGTTGGATCGAAGAAACGTACCATCTTTGATAATCAGTAGCGGCTTCGGACGGATGAGACGGTGGAACCATGGTTGGTGATAGGCTAGGAAGTTGAGAAGCCAATCCCATAGGATGAGAGTCGTCCCTAAGATAAGCGCATCGCCGACTGAGGTATAACCGCCAGCCATTCCGTTTTGCACCAAATCGGCCAACAGAACGATCACGAGCAGGTCAGAGATCCCCATTCCAGCGGATTCGCGCTTCAAGACAACGCGCAGCAAGACGAAAAGGAATAGGTAGACTACGGAGATGCGAACGATGCTTTCGGCGATGGGTTGATGAGGGAGAAGGATTTGACTCCAATCTTCCGGCCAGATAGGCATAAGTTCCTTTGCCAGGTTACTAATACTACAACGAGACTTTGCCTCATCCTCGCTTGTCACTCTGACCGAAGGGAAGAGTCTCTGGCCTCGTGCACGAGATGCTTCCCTCCGCTCAGCATGACACAAGACCGAAGTCTCGTTGTAGTACTAAAGTGAATTGCTTAAGAGCGCTTCATAGATGAAAGAATCACCTTTCGATACAAAGGCAGCACATTCTGTGCCTCCTCAATGGGTTTGGCAGGTTTGGTACATTTGTACGCCCTGTTCAGTATTAGAGTACTCAAAGCAGTAGGATCAGAGTACTCATTCTTCCTGCAGCAAGGCCCGAGCGTGCTGCAAGCATCCACCGGTAGTTACTCTCTAATCCTCGGATAATTCAGATAAGAAGGAAGGCTCGTCATCGATTGCTAGCTCAACCGGCTCGTCCAGCACCTCCTCGATGTATAGCTCCTTTACCAGCAAGATGGTGACTGCCAAGAGGGGGGTTGCGACGAAGGCACCCAGCCAGCCAAAGAGGAGGCCCATCATCAAGATCGTGACAATCAGAAGGGCAGGGGGAATCTCAACCGCCCATTTCTGGATGAGCGGCATAATCAGATTACTCTCTGCTATCTGGACGACTACGAAGAGAGCAACTACCTGCAGCACCTTCGTCGGACCGACGGTAAGGGCTACCAGAACAGCGGGAATAGCGCCAAGAAGCGGCCCGATGCTGGGTATAAACTCGCTGAGCCCCGCGATCAAGCTCAGCGTCAGCACCAACGGCATCCCCAGCAACCACAAGCCAAGAGCTATTAGGATGCCTACTGTCGTCATGCTGAGGAGTTGGGCCAAGAGCCAGAGCTGTAGGGTTTCTCCCACGTCGTGCAAAATATCGCGGATACTTTCCCGCTTCTGGGGCGGAAAGAGCCGTACAAAGCCATTGACATACAGGTCAGGCTCGGCAGCCAGGTACAGGCCGACGACTACGATGATACCCAGATAGGCAAGTAGGGTGACGCCTTGCGAGGCGCCACTCAGCACCTGTGATAGAAGTCGTCCGGATGTTCCATCTCCCACTTCGGTCGGCACCCGCTCCAGTAGAGCTTGCCCCCACTCGTACTGCCTGATCTGTGTGGTCAACTGTCCAATAGATTGAGGCGCTGTTTCAGAGAGGTTGTCGATCTCGCCCCCAAGATCCGAGGCAAAGAGCCATCCAGAGCCTGCAAACAACGCCACAAGTGCGAGAACAACCGCTCCATATGCCCACCGGCCGGTGAGCCGCGTATGTGCGCTCACGAGTTCGGTGAGCGCACGCAATAAGACCGCCAGTAGAATCCCGCTGAAGAAGAGCAGCAAGACATCCGCTGCGTTCCATAGAAACCAGAGTACGATTACCAGGCTCACAAGAATGAGCCCCGCAACGATCACCCGTTGTATAAAGCGATCGCTCACTTTATCAAACACGGGTCCACTCCACGCCAGACGTTTTCTTTTCCGTGTACGCCCCTTTTGGTTTCTCGATCCGTCATCGAGGAAATCCATTCATACCTCTCCGTCCACAGACCATCCAATTCTGGTTCGTTCCCTACACGTCCTCTTATGCTCCCGAAAGCAAATTGCGAGCCAATCGACGACTCCTTAAGAGTTACAAAACTGGAGTACAGCGGTTAGCGCTGGAACAAGAGTTGCTGGCAGCGTAACCAGCGCTCTAATCATGGAGATTAGCCCGGTCTGAAACAAGGAGGAACAATATGGTGCGCCGAGGATTCGGACTATTACGCCTCTTGTTGGCACTACTGTTACTAGTCCTTGTAATCTTTCAAGGAAGGGCGGTTGCGTACGCCCAGGGCGATGTTGATGAATTCGACGAGTTCCTGGAAGAGGACTTCTCTGAGGTCAGGGACGGGGACGAACTGCGTACGCCCGTTGATATCCCTCCCGTTACGTTGCGTGATATTGAAGGCAACGTGATCGGTGAGGCAGACTTTAATTGGACGCGGCGCAGCCGACTGCTTCTCGAGATTGATGCTGTAGGCATCGACCCGAACCGTCAGCGCGTTGCCGTCGCCCCGGCCAGGGTTTGTGAGACAGAGGATTTCGAGATGGTGGGCCGTGAGATCCTAGACCTGTCCCAGTTTACCTTCCTTGAGGATCCTATCCCTGCTCGTGAATTCCTTGCGGTCCTTCCTCGTTCCATTGCCGATGACCTTTTTGTTGAGGAAGGGAGCGCGATCGTCGTGCATCGTGGACGCAGTGTGCGCAGCGACATCATTGCCTGTGGTGTGATCGACGAGGGTATCACCGCTGGGGATGCAGCGTTCGTGGACGAGGAGGACGAGGTCCATACCGGGCTGTTTGAAGCAGTCGAGGATGTGAGGGAAGGTCAGTGGGTCGACCTGGCATTACTAACCTCGGCAGAACATCTCTACGAGGGCCAGACGATCAGGACCCAAGGGGAGGTGGATGACGTGCTGGCGAGCAACGCCTTCATGCTGGAGAGCGGGGAGCTGGTGGCCAACGAGGTGCTGGTGATTAGCCGCAACGAGCGGGCGTTCCAATTGGATCGGTCGCTGCGCTTGCGAGAGGACCGCGGCTTGGCCACCACGCGCAACATGGCTGTGGTCGAGGGCGAGGTGCGGGACGACTTTGACATCATCACCGTCGAGGAGGAGTTGGGCTTCGACCTTGACGACGAGGTGTTCGAGGTCTTCGAAGCGGAAGGAACCGGTGTGATCATCGCCGACCGCGTCAACTTCTCCCCCAACCTCCTCCGTGAGGACGAGGATGAGGGTCTCTTGGACGGGGATGAAGAGCTGCTCGACTAGGCTGCATTTCTCCCGTGACCATTCTTGCAGGAGGATCTCCGAACACGCCTGTTTGCATCACCCCATCTCAAGCGTGCGGGACGGGGAGCCCTCATCCATATCTCCTCAGGCGAGGCCATATTGACACCTCCCTACCAAAGCTCATACGCCGCGTCGAAACACGGCATCAAGGGCTTCCTTGATGGCCTGCGGATCGAACTGGAGCACGAGGGCATTCCGATCAGTGTGACAAATATCATGCCTGCCACAATTAACACGCCCCTCTACGATAAGGCCCGTACCAAAATCGGCGTTCGTCCGATCGGCTACCCGCCCGTCTACGAGCCTGGGATCGTCGCCGACGCCATCCTCCAGGCCGCGGAGCACCCGACCCGCGAGGTCATCGTGGGCGGTTCTGCGAAAGTGGGCGCGATCACGCGCCGCGTCGCACCGCGCCTAGTCGTCAAGCTACTCGGCTGGACTGGCTTCTACTTGCAGCGTACCAACCCGAGTTGGAGGAGGCGGACGATAATCTCTTCGCCCCCCTCGCGTGCTATGATAGGGTTGCAGGCGACTATCATGGCCCCACGCTCCCCGGTAGCCTCTACCAGTGGTTGGCCACCCACCCCGATGCACGGCGTGCCCTCACCGCTACCGCCCTGGCTGCCGCCACCCTTTGGATGGGGCGCCAATTTCTGGACGAGTGATTCTATGGCAAGGATCGAAGTCCAACTCACTAGCGAAGAAGCACTCATGCTAGGAAGACTAACCTGATAACGGGTCAAGGCACATTTTCACGAGAGGGGAACCCTGTACCCGTGGCAGGTTGACATGCCAGAGGCCACCCCAGAGCGAATGGGAAGAGGCGTCTGACCCTTAGACAACACGCCCAGCTCCCTTCCCGTTCACTCGCTAGCCTCATCATTGCTTTCGCACTCGGAATGGAGGAGATTCATGCAGTCGCAGCGCCACTACGAGGAGCAGCGCCGCGAAGGCGCGTGGACCGAGGAATGGAACGACCTGGTGCGCTCCTTTACAGGGGCTTTTCTCTTCGGCATCCCGTTCCTCTATACGATGGAGATGTGGTGGATCGCTACGTACCTAGATTACTGGAAGCTGTTTAGCTTCTTGGTCGTGGGCTTCGTGGTGAATATCTTCCTAGGGCATCTGATCCACCGGGAGGAGCCATCTTTATGGGAGGCGACGGCGGAAGCGCTCTACAATATGACTATCGGAATAGTGGGTGCCACGCTCATCCTGCTGATCCTCGCGCGCATCCTGCCGAGTGATCCGCTCCACGAGATCCTGGCCAAAGTTCTGGTCGAGTCCTTGCCACTCAGTATTGGGGCCGCCGTGACGCGCAAGATGCGTCGCGAACAGGAGAGAGCTACGGCAGCGGGGCAGGCGCAGCGTGAGGAGAAGGGGCAGGAGCAATCAGGGGCGTGGAATATGGTCGGCCAGCAAGTCGGCATTACGGTGGCGGGCGCGCTCTTCTTGAGCTTCCCACTGGCCTCCACAGAGGAGATCCAACTGCTGGCGGCCGGGACGAGCGATTGGAATATCCTCCTGCTGGTGTTGTTCTCATTGCTCGTGACCTACATCATTATCTACCGTAGCTCGCTGGCGCCGAGTTGGGCCGGTGGTGCGGGGGCAGCGCCCCTGCCCGATCTCACCGATACCCTGATGACCTACAGTGTTGCGCTGGCGGCTGCGCTGGTCACGCTCTTTCTCTTCGACCGGATCGATATCGGTGACCCGCTTATTTATATCGTGACCCAAGCCGTTGTCCTGGGGCTGCCCGCTACGGTTGGTGGTGCCGCCGGGAGGCACTTGGTATGAGCGAACGGGAGACCTTGAAGCGCGGGCGCGCGGACAATCGCGCTACGGATGGGCAGGAGCAGCGAGACGCAAGGGAAAGTGAGCAGGGCCGCACGACGGCGGAGTGGGTCGTCCTCGGGGTGAGCTTGCTGGTGGTGCTGGGGGTCATCGGCTTACTCGTCTATGATCTGGTGACGGCCGGCAACCGACCAGCGGTGGTCGAGGTGGAACCGCGATTCGAGGAACTGCGGGAGGAGGAAGGGCGCTACTACCTGCCGGCGGCGCTCTTCAATCAAGGTGGGCGGACGGCAGAGAATGTAACGCTCTCGGCAACCCTGACGCCCGAGGACGGCGAATCGGAGAGCGCCTCGTTTACGATCCGCTTCCTAGCGCCGCGCGAGCGTGATGTCGGCGTCCTCATCTTCAATAGCGATCCGAGTGAGGGCCAACTTGAGTATACGTTGAGCTATGTGAGGCCGTAAATGCATTACACGAGGTGGAGGTGTACGCTGACTTAGAGCGGAATTCTCTGCGTGGTCGGTAGCGCTGAAGCGCGGACTACGAACGGGTTGCGGCTTCTCAGACCGTAGTTGATACCATTGCGCGAGCCGCAAAGGGAAACAGGTAATAAAAAGAAGACCCTAGCATCTAGCCAGGGTCTCCAAGGTTAGTAGGTGGCAAATGGGTCTTGCCGTTGAGGGTCACCACCGTTCGCTTGGGAACAGCGGCGACCCGGTTATAGCCGTGACTAGTCGAGCCCGTCTTCCTGTTCCGTCACGTCTGTGGCTTCGCCTTCTTCCTCAGGCGTGAGCTCCTCCTCATCGCCCAGGTCGAGTCCCTCGTCCTCAGTGTCCAGCCCTTCGTCCGTCATGTCGCCTACCTGCTCCTGATCCACGGCTTGGATGTCACGTGGGGAGACCGTGATGACGGGGCGGTCTTGGAACTGTTCGGCAACCTGCCGATTGAGCGTGATGCCGAACTCCTCTTCGAAGCGATCGGGGTCGAAGGTCTGCGGCTCGCCCCGTACACGCAGGCGCGTGCCAGGCGCGATCTGCTCGCGGCCGAAGCCGCGCTCGGTGGTGCTCAAGACTAGCACCTCATTCTCGCCCTCACCGATCAGGAAGCCACCGCGGCCCAAGCGTTGGGTCACTTCTTCCTCGACGGTCACCTCTTGCCCTTCGAAGGCCTCAGGGTCCGCCGCGATATCGGCCAGGGGCGTGACTTCTTCCTCCACGCCGGTGCGTGGTTCTTCCTCGGCCTCCATGGCTGGGGCCTCACGAATCACGCCGCACGCGACGATATTACCGTTCTCATAGATGACTAGGGCGCTGCCGTCTTCATCTAGGATCTGGTTGACGTCGAAGTCCGGGACGAACGCGAAGTACTCGCGGGCGTCCGTTTCGAAGCCCGGCTGGAGGCCTTCCGTCTGGTCCTCGCCAAGCTCATCACCGGCAGCCTCATCCTCGTCGCCGAGGTCTTCGCCACCGATATCTGCAGCAGCTTCCTCCGCGCCAGGTTCGTCCACATCGCGAAGCGGTTCGTCAATGGCAGCCGCTTCTTCCAGGGCCTCCTCGTCAGTCTCCGCGATCACCTCGTCTTCGTCCTCACCGAGGCCGGTGTCGAGTGCCCCCTCGTCCTCACCGACGATGCCTTCCTCTTCACCGAGGTCGGTGCCCAACTCGTCCTCGCCAAGCCCCACAGTCTCCTCACCGAGGATCCGGAAGACACCGATGGTCTCACCGAACGCACCTTCCTCTTCGGCGAGGCCCTCATCCTCAGCAAGGTCTTCCTCTTCGTCAAAGCCGGGGGCGAAGATGTCTTCCTCCTCTTCAGTGAGGCCTTCCTCTTCAGCGAGGCCTGCCTCTTCCTCGCCAAAGGCGGCTTCCTCCTCCTGGAAGGGGGTAATCGAGTCAGCGATCAGGACCGGCTGGTCCTCCCACTCCTCGAAGAGCTCATCATCCAGCTCAACGCCGAACTCCTCCTCGAGGTCGACAATCACGAATTGCCGCAGGGTGCCAACCACGCGCACGTGGTCATCTTCTGTCAGACCTAGTTCCTCCT
>JALZCF010000442.1 GCA_030863245.1 Chloroflexota bacterium | reverse complement strand
TGCCAGCAGGCCCATCGAGCGCTTGACGAGGTCACGTGTCCAGACCAGGTGGTATCCGCCCGTGCCCTCTCGGTCCGTCTTGGCCTGTCCCCAAGGAATGCTGAGCGAGGCGATCATCGCACCCGGGTAACGCTTGTCTTCATGCCCTAGAAGCAGATGCTGGCTGCGATGATACAGGTTACTCTTATCCCCGCTCGCCTCCTCCAGCGCGGGCAGGGCATGACAGGCCTGTTCCCACTGGCTCTCGAAGCGTGACCGATGCTGCTCAAATGGAATGGCGGACGACTGGAATAGCGTTGTAAGCGCACGATGCGTTGTCTCGCCAAAGGCCAAGCCGAGCGTAAACTCAGTGCCCTGGCTCAGCTCTAGCTCCCCCAGCAGCGCGATGTTGCCATCGTGCGCGCAATCGTACTCCCAATCCATCTGGAAGCTCTCACTCAGATCCTGCCAGCCGTCGTTCACGCCCACATAACCACAGGAGCAGCGCGTGAAGGGCTGGGTCGTGGCCAGCGCGAGGTGCGCCGCCTCCTTATGGGCCATCAGAATCTTGCGTCCCTCAGCGATGACGACCCGGCCGTGATTGCCCCAACCTGTTGCATCCAAATAGGGCGAGCACAGAACATAAAGACGCACTGTCTTGAGAAATTCTGGATCCCCTTCCACGCGTGTGTGCATCAGGAGGCAGGGATGATCGGGATCGGTAATGATCTCCTTGACAATCTGATAGCGACCATCCGGGTCGCGACTGACAACCTGCGCGCCGAGGCTATGCGGTGCGAGCGCGGTCACCTCTGACTCAAGGTCCCGCCGCTCCTCATGGAGAAATGACTGCCCATCGGTAACCAGGTACTGCAGGTCGCGGAGCTGGGGGCGGTCAATCGTAGGATAGTAGACCTCATTCAAGATGCCCCGTGACAGGGTATACCAAACGGCGCTCGCGACGGAATAGGCGGTGCCGACGGCCGCTTTGTCGCCCTCTGTCCAGTAGGGCTCGATCCCAGGGCCCTCGGGCGCAGGATTGTGACAGCTATGTTCATCGTATGCCATGTGGGTCTTTCTCCGTGGATGTGAAGGGAAGCAACGACGCGCGTTAGTCCGGCTTATCCTGCCTGGGCTTGAAGTGGGGGTCAGTCATGACCACGAAGTTGCCGCTATGGTAGCGCTTATAGACGTAGGCATCGGCCTCCCCGTCGTTGAGCCACTCGCGCCCCTCGAGTAGGTAGCGGAACTGGTAGGCGCGCCCCACTGCTAGGTCGATCGTAATTTGCCAATCACCCCCTTGCCTCTGTTGCAGCGGATGGGACGACCGGTTCCACTCGTTGAAGTCGCCCACGAGGTGGACCTCTGTCGCGCACAATGAGCTGGGCAGGGTGAAGATTACGCGCGCCACCAGTCCCTGCCGTGTCTCAACGAACTGCTTGTCGATCATGAGCTTTGCGGATCGCCCGCTTCAATCCTTCCTTTATTCATTCTCCAATGAAGGGAGTTGTGCGGCTAGGTAAACTCCTAGGACCGTGCCAAAGGCAAAGGTATGGAAGATGAACTGCAGGAACGGATTGGTCTCGGTCGCAAACCAGGGCGCATTAATGGCCGGCGCAATGACGTAGAAGTTCAGTGGCCAGATGATGAAGCCAACCACAGTTGCGAAGACGATGGTCGCCGTCGATGAGTTGCGAAGCGCAGCAACCGAGGCAACGATGTAAGCGACGATGATCCCCAGTACAACCGAATATGCGAGGTGGAAGAGCGTACCCACCAGCAGAGCCGTGCCACGCGCAATCTCCGGTGGCGGTTGCTGCAGGGGGATACTGGCCATCATGTGCAGGGGGCCAAAGAAATTCCCGCCGCTTAACCAAGCCGCAACCATCTCCGCCATCGCAAAGACTATCGCACCGATGAGGCCGCCGATTGCGCCGTGCTTGAGCACCCACTCGCTGTCTATGCCTCTACCCTCGGTGTCCTGAAACATGCGCGCCATTGTGACGCCTCCTTTCTAATGTACAACTGCACAACAGAGATTCCTCGAAGTAACAATATCCGGTTGCAACCGCACACTGCTCATCCCGCTCCAGGCAGCCACGCTACGTTTTTGAAGCCCTCCCTATGGGCAGCCTCTGCAAGCGACCTAATGCTTGAAGTATATCAGCTAAGGGTTAACGTAGTGGTAAGAGATGGTGAAGATTCGGTCAACATTAGTAAATAATGGTAAACATAGTGAAATGGCATCCTCACTTTGACACAAGCCTGGATCGAGCCGAGCACGGCGATGGGTGGCTGGTTCAGGAGGATGGCAGGAAGCAGTAACCGGTACCCCACACCGTCTCGATGTAGCGGGGCGACTCAGCATCGTCCCCGAGTTTCTGGCGCAAGCGTGAGATATACACTTTCAGATAATGCGTATCGTGGACGTACGCCGGCCCCCAGACCCGTTCGAGGAGGAACTGATGAGAGAGGACTTGGCCCCGATGGCGCACCAGTTCCTCCAGCAGGCGGTACTCGGTCGAGGTGAGCGCAATGACCTCGTCGGCAACACGCACCTCATGCCGCATGAGGTCAATCGTCAGATCGCCGCTGACCAAATCCGGTTGGCTCGGCACGTGAGGGAGCGCCGCCCGCCGGACCAAGGCGCGCAGGCGCGCCAGCAATTCGAGGTGTTCGAAGGGCTTGGTCAGGTAGTCATCGGCCCCCAAGTCAAGGGCACGGACCTTATGCAAGGTGCCATCGCGCGCCGTGAGGATCAGGATCGGGATCCGGGAAGTCTCTCGGATACGTTGGCAGACCTCCAGGCCGTCAGGTGGTGGCATTGTGATATCGAGAATCGCCATATCGACCTGCTCCTCCTCGTAGATGCGCAGGGCCTCGTCGCCGCTCGCCGCAATCCTCACCTGGCAGTCGGGCCAATTCATCCGCACTCCAAAGGCGACCACCTCTGCCACGTCGCGGGCATCTTCAGCGATCAACAAGTTAAGCGGCATCATTGCCATCCTTTCCACAATCGCATCCTCATCTGTCTACTTTCTGATGCTCCCACTATGCTTAATCGATTATCTCTATCCCTAGCCAGAAGCTCGGGTACCATCTACTTTACTCCTCGCCATCCTTTTGTTGATGTAATCAACGTTACACGCTTGGGAACCATTACATGTATTCATGCTTACAGCCCATCACGATCAAACGCTCCCAGGTGCCGGATGAGGCATGAATAAGTTTATCTCTTCAGTATAGCATATCTCCCGGGCACTGTCTGTCAGAATTCCGACACTCGTTCGGGCATGATCACCCCCCTCTGCCATCCCACCATGTTTACCATTATTTACTAATATTGACCGAATTTTCACCACCTCTTACCACCACGTTAACCCCTAACCGATACATTGAAATAGTCGGTAGTGTCTCGCCTTTCTCATTCATGTCATCGAACGACGCTTAGGCGTGGTCGAGCGGGTCGTATGCCTGCTCCACCTCACCCATTATGATCGACTGACATTCTATAGAAATGGTAAGAGGTCAAGTAATGGACGGGAGGCAAATAGCCCTCGGCTTTATAACAGGTGTCATCGCAACCATCGTCATGTCGGTACCGATAATTATCGATGCCCTGGCAGGGCTCTCGCCGATACCCCAACCGATTCCGCTCGTCGTGGTCAAGACTACGCTGGGGGCTCGAACGCATGAAGCACTCCTCCTGGGTGTTACAACAGTGGCGCATCTGAGTTATGGGGGGTTTTGGGGAGCAGTCCTGGCAGTGTTGGCACATCCTATAACCATCTGGAAGGGGGTTGCACTGGGTATCTTCGTGTGGCTAGTGCAGCAGGTCGTATTTCTTCCCTATATCGGCTGGGGTCTCTTCGGCACTGCGATTACTGTTGCCATTGCTGCTGTGACCTTTCTGAACCATATGGTGTACTGTCTCACTTCTAGTTGGTTGCTCGGGCGGAAGGAGGTACTGGAGCGCCTGCTTCCTGTTGACTAAACCGAAAAATGCCTGGCCGCACCCGCCTCTGCCATCTCACTATGTTTACCATTATTTACTATTAAGGAGCGATTGCGAGTTGAAGCGACCGACGAGCCGGAGGGCAATAGCATCTGTAGCGCCGCAGGGCTTGACTAACCGGGCGCTCACGTGGCTGCGTTGGGCCACGATCGGCTTGCTCCTGCTGCTTACGTTGGTGCAGGGGAGCCAAGCGGGCATTGGGCTGACAACCTGGATCCTCGTGCTGCTCTTTGG